>JAAYII010000126.1 GCA_012523535.1 Peptococcaceae bacterium | reverse complement strand
GTGTACGTAGAAGAACCTGTAAAATTCAAAGCTAAATAGGCGGAAATTGCAGGAAGGACTAGTACATACCCAAGGGCCTGAAGCAAGCTGTATTGGGGATTAAAGGGCCAGCCGTTCAGCCAATTAACCAGGAGAGCCCAAATAAATCCTAACAGCCAGCCTTTCCAGGCGAAGGCCCGGCCGGGAATCAGCGGCAGCAATACCGGCGTTAATACACAGCCGATAATTACCGCCCCCACATACCCGTAAAAATCCACCAAACCGAAGGGCCCCAAACCAATCAGGTTCAACAAAAAGAGCACACCGAAAATCATTAGAGATGGCTTTACGGTGCTCACAAGTTCGACAGGCGTTAAAACCAGGCGATCATATACATTAAATTTCACCGTTCTCATCTCGGGCGTGGCTTTCATCCCCGATCGAATGAATCTTTTTAAATCTTTAGCTCTGACCGGTCCGTAAACAACCTTGAACCCGGTATACTTTTTGACCTCATGGGCGCTTACGCCCGGTGCTCCTAATTGAGGAAGGATAAGGGTTCGGTGAGTAACAACTTTATAAAGCTGGGTAATCGCCATGCGATTGATAAGTTCCTTTGTTCCAAATGTTCCTGCACCGGCGGCACACCAAACATTGATCCCCTTGGTGTCCAGGACCAGTATCCAAGCGTCCAGCTCGGATAACTCTTTGCGTAAACTGTCAAAGGTCATTTTGTAATTGGCTGTAACCAGAACAGGGGAATTCTCACCGGGATTGCCCAGGCGATAAAGTCCCGGTTCCACTTTATAATTCATCCTGTTAATGCCCCACCGGACTTTCCAGGCACCCAATTTATCCCGGAAAGTCAATTGGGGTGACGTTTGCATGATCTTAATCTCTCTCTCTGTTTCAATGGTTATCATACTCCACCTCATCCTCAATCAGAATTTTACTTTTCCGCTAACGATGCAGTCTTAGAAATAAAATCTCAAAATCATGTGCTAGACAGTATTTTTTTCGGCTCCCCTTCGGTCGAAATACTTCCTCTTAAAATAGAAAGCAAGATTAACCAGGGCAATCATCACCGGCACTTCGATCAGTGGCCCTATAACGGCCGCAAAAGCCTGATCCGAGGCAATGCCGAAGACGGCGACCGCGACGGCAATGGCCAGTTCAAAGTTATTGCTGGCTGCAGTAAAAGAAAGGGTTACCGTTTGCTCATAATTGACACCCAGTTTATAGGACATATAAAAACTAATTAAAAACATAATGGCAAAATAGAATAACAAGGGAATGGCTATGCGCACTACATGAACGGGTAAGGTTACGATAAACTGTCCCTTTAGGACAAACATGACAATAATGGTATATAACAAGGCGATTAATGCCAATGGCGATAATTTAGGAATAAAGACCTTTTCATACCACTCTTTAGTCTTGACCCTTAACAAAGTTAAGCGGGTCAAAAAGCCAGCTGCAAAAGGAATTCCTAAATAAATCAACACGCTTTTGGCCACATCTGCCATGGAAACATGAACTACCAGGCCACCCCAGGATAGTCTCAACCATTGAGGCAAGACGGTGACGAAGAAGTATATATATACCGAATAAAACAGGATCTGAAAGATGGAATTCAAGGCCACCAAAGCGGCACAATATTCATTGTCCCCTTTGGCCAAGGTATTCCAAACAATAACCATGGCAATACAGCGGGCCAGACCGATGATGATTAAACCAATGGCATAATTCGGCATATCCGGTAACAATAAGACCGCCAAGACAAACATCAACACAGGGCCGATTATCCAGTTTTGAACCAGAGACAGCAGCAGAACTTTTTTATTTCGGGCTACTTTGCCTATTTCTTCATATTTAACCTTGGCTAAAGGAGGATACATCATAACAATAAGACCGACGGCAATAGGCCAGGAAATCGTCCCGCTGCTCATGCCCTCCAAGGTCTTTGCAAGATTTGGGAATAGGTATCCTCCTAATATCCCTATCCCCATAGCCAGGAAAATCCACAAAGTTAAAAAACGATCCAGGACTGATAATCTTGTTTGAACTTTAACATCCACATTTGCGACCTCCTAAATTACTATTTTCTTTTTGACTCGTTATTTCGTCTAAAAGCTTTTTGGCAGCTTCACATCCGTCCTTATTAAGAGAATAGTACATCCACTTCCCTTCCTTCCGACCATCCACGATCCCGGAATCACAAAGAATCTTCATATGGTGAGATAAAGTGGATTGTCCGATCTGCAAGTCCTCCAGAATTTCACAGGCGCATCTCTCTCCGCTTTGCAGCATCTCTATTATCCTCAACCGGTTGGGATCGCAGAGTGCTTTAAAGACTCTGGCCTTGTTTTCATATTTGTTTTCCGTCTTCATATCCGCACCTCATATCGATATCGATCGATATATTGATTATATATATCATATCGATGAACGTCAATATGAACTAATCTTCTTTCACCTTAAGCCGCATAGCTTCGTATCCGGCCTACCAGAAAACAATCACAATCTGACAGAAGAAAATTAAAAAAAGCCGGAGCAAACGGCAATTGTATTATCTTTTATTCCGGCTTTTTGTCTGTACAGGTTTTCATAGGTCAGGGCATAGGTTGGGGCTTAGATTAGGAGTTTAGAATAAAGAATTAATCAGCTTGCTGCGCAGGATTTTCTCTCCCCCGATTACCGTTACCTGCCCATCCTCTATCCCCTTGGAAGCAAAATATTTTTTGGCGTAGGAAGTGGAAGTATCGGTTAACAAAACAATCGGGGCTTTATTTAGCGCGGCGAGGGCCGAAGCCGACAAGGCATCCGGATAGTTTTCTCCCGTAGCCACATAAACAATGGAATTATCAAAGGCGGTTTCGAATTTATTCAAAACAACATTGTTGGTGTGGTATCTGTTTTGTCCGGAGATTCTTTCGACATTGGGCAGCTCGGCGAAGATCTTCTCCGATACCGCCGCGCTTCCGCCGATAACATAAGTCTTCGCAATCTCTTTGCCCATAATCAGGTTTTTAAATTCCAAAGGCATTCCCTTATTCGGCATTAATATGATCGGGGCATTCAAGCTGCCGGCAAGTGAAGATATGGAAAGGGCATCGGGGAAATTATCTCCTGTTACCACAAAGATTTTATCAAAGCTGCCCAGCTCTTTGGCCACTTCAATTGCCGTATCGTAACGGGTATTTCCCGAAATCCTGGTGCAGTTTATGCCCATGGCTTTAAGCTTATCTTCTATTTCCTTCCCGACGGCTCCGTAACCGCCGACAATGTAAATATTGCGCACCCCCAGTCTAAGGATCTCCGCTTCGGTTTTTTTATCAAGGCTATCCGGCCTGGTTAAAAGGATCGGGGCATTATATTTTTTGGCCAGGGGGGCTGCCGTTAAGGCATCGGGAAAATCCTTGCCGGTTACCAGAACGGCATTCGGCGAACCGTTGGGCCAACCTTTTTTGGATATCTCGATTGAAGTCTCATAGCGGTCATTTCCCGCCAATCTGTTTTTAAAGGGCAGGGCGCTTGGAACCCTGTAGGTGACATCGGTCAACTGGTTGGTAGTAAAATTGATCTTAAACCTTGTGGCTACGGCATTGCCGCTTTTATCCACAGCATAAAGATTGAAATGGGCCTGGTTCATATTAGAAATTTTATAAATCACTTGTGCGGTGTCGGTTGTAAGGGTATAGCGAGTATTATAATAGTAATTGTCACTGATTGCTTGTTGGTGCATCAGTACATAGCGAACGGGATCAGCCTCATCGTCTTCGCTCTTGCTCCATTTCAGAAAATACCTTCCATTACTATAGGTCATGGAAATATGGGGCTGGGTCGGCGGAATGCTGTTTTTTTTGGCTTCCACACCACTTAAATTCACCCAATAGTCATAGAGGCCCTCGACTTCCCACGCCAAGGGTATCTCGAAATTTTCCTGAGGGCAACAAAGATAGTTCTCATTTTGGGCCAGGGTGGGGCTGCCGAATAACTGCTTGTAATCCTCCGCGGCAATTTCTGCCGGATTCCATTTACGATGGCCGCTATTAATTTTGGAATAACTGTTTAATTTCCTGATTTTGGCATAGACGGTGTTATTGAAGTCCATTTTGCCTTCTTTTTTATTGATCCAGTAATATGTAAAATGATGCCCGTATTCGTGGGCCAAAATCAATGAAATATCCATAAGATCCAATGAATCGCAGCCGTAGATTTCAATATAGCGATTTTTGTCCAGCTTTCCATTAACCCATTGCCCGTACCAGCGTCCCATAATGTTTTTTCCCTCCCTGAAATCGGGGAACAAATCAATACGGGATAAATAGGCCAATTCTTCACCGAAGGTGTTTTTGCAAAATTCATTGTAAACTTCGATCAATTTTTCCGTTGTATTATAAGCTTTGCTGTAACTGTTAATGGTTACTCCGTTGGAACCTTTATAGGACTTTACAAGTTGATACCCTTGCGTTGTAAACTGCTTTGGCTGGCTATTCCATACAACATCCGAATCAACATTATCCGCTTGGGTTGTTATACCGTTGGCTAAAACACCGCTTGGCAGTAAAAAGCTTATGAAAAGAAGAACAGCTAGGAATAGAATTATCGAAGCATATCCTCTTTTATTGCCTTGCTTAACCATAAAAGTATTTCCCCCTGTTGTTATCTCTTGTTACTAACTAAAGTTTATTTTCTTAGATTTCTTAGCAAGCGTCAAATATATCTTCTTCAAATATATCTTTTTAATAAATCAATTATATTACCTTGGCATAGAGTCCTTTTTTCCAGCCTGGATAATTCTCCAAACACGGCGCCTCCGATAATTAGGGCAGCACCGATTATCTGAACCGGTCTCATCGACTCGCTCAAGATTAACACAGAAAAGATTACAGCCGATAGAGGCTCCAAATAACCGCATATGGCCACAGTCTGTACCGGCAAATTCCCAATAGAGGAAAAGTAAAAATAACAACCGATGCCGGTGTTGATAATGCCAAGAATCAAAATCGGGACTATACTGTTTGGTTCAATTGTGATAGAAAAACCCTGTTTAGCAATTACAAATACAGCGACGATAAGAAAACCGGCAATTAGTTGCCACATAGCATTTTCCAAACCGGTGATAGTCGCCGCTTTCTTATTAAAAATTATCATAATGGCATAGGTAACCGCCGACATAATACCACAAAATAGCCCCCATATTGTTGCTCCCTCGTTAAGTGCCTGGATGTTGACACAGAACATGCCGACAAGAACACTAAGGAAGCCGGCAATCTTTTGCCAGGTTAATTTCTCCTGGAACAAAACCGGGGAAAGCATCATAACAATAATCGGTCCGCAATAACAAGCGAGGGTGGCAATACCAACACCGATTTGCCGGTAGGCCTCATAGAGAAACATCCAACTTGTCCCCATCGCAAAGCCGGAAATAACAAGAAAAAAAAGGTGCTTCCTGTTATCCGGCAAATGCACTTTTCGTTTTGTGAACATAAAAATTAATACAAGCAGCAGGCTGCCAAACAGCGTCCTTATGAGCACAATTTCGTAACTGCTCATGGCTATATAACTGGCAACTATGCCGTTCATACCGAACATCAAAAGAGATGTAAGGTATTTTATAAAACTTTTTCTATTTTTCATCTCCTGTATTCCCCTATATGTTAGGCTCAACAACAGCTGTTATCTTTACCTCAAACCCTCAGGCCTTCCGGTCTTTAGCCTATTCTGCTAATCAGACAGCGTAATTACCGATATTTCCGGCCGATTGAACAGCCTGATTCCAAAATTACCGTTGCCCAGTCCTCTATTTACAATTAATGTTTTACCATTAACTTGGTACTCACCCGCATCATATTTGGGAAAAAACGTTCTTTCAGGAGAAAGCAATCCGCCAACAAAAGGTATTCTTATCATGCCCCCATGAATATGTCCGGATAGTATCAAATCCGCTCCCCAATTGGAATAGGTTTCGGCGTATAAAGGATTATGGGTTAGTAAAATATTATAGGACTCAGTGTCCAAATTACCTAATATACTTTGAATTTGCTCCGCTCCGAAAAATATGTCTTTCGCATATTCACTGTTCACATCTTTATAATAACGAAGATTGAACCATAAACCGTATAAATTAATACTGCCCGTGCCTCTTGTGATGGTTACTTTTTCATTATCAAGTACCCTGATGCCAATTTCCTTAATTTTATCTAATAATAATTTTCTTTTATCATCATTTATGTTTTGCTCATGGTTACCAACTATGTAATATGTATCATACCTTTTGCTTAACTGCTCAGCTAAATCAATAAAGACTTCAAAATCCTTATCATTGGCATTAACCATGTCGCCTGTCATTACAACAATATCAGGGTTTTCTCTATTAACCTTCTTAATAAGTTTATTATTGTCATTGCCAAAGTCCTTGCTGTGCAAATCGGATAATTGAAGTATTTTGAAACCTTTAAATGAAGTCGGTATTTTATTTGACCTTACTGTATATTGCGATACTTCCAAGAAATTATTATCAAGATATACTTTGGCAGCGGCAATTAGGATCAGCAAAAACACAAGGATTAAAATGCTTTTTCTCTTGTTTTTCATTTATTATCTGCCTTTCTTTCAGTACCTTTTGGCTTATTCTATATTGTACATTTCATTCCTGCTTTCTGTCCAAAAAAGAACCCTTTCACCTGTAAACGCAAATCCCGCAGCCCTTTAGGATTTTGCCTGCTTCGGCTACGGGATTTTGAAAGAACTTATTTTTATGGAGCGAACTTTATTTTCCTGAGTCAACCTTATTTGAATTATACAACTATACTAACACCATTTGTTATTATTTCCTAACTCTATTGCATTTGCTCTGCTTCGCATCTCAATCTATAAAAGTATCTTACAAGTTCACTCTCGTCTTCTATCGATTCTTTAAGCATGTTTAGAGTTCTCTTCCCGACTCTTCTATCAATCAATGCTAATGCTTTAACAATAGAATTATCC
>JAAYII010000125.1 GCA_012523535.1 Peptococcaceae bacterium | reverse complement strand
GTACCTCTCGGAACAGATTTACAGTCTGCCGCCTTTAACCACTCGGCCACCTACCCATATTCTTTTGGAGCCGTCGATGGGACTCGAACCCGCAACCTGCTGATTACAAATCAGCTGCTCTGCCAATTGAGCTACGACGGCATCGGACACCAATGTATTGTAGCAAACTTCCTTAGCTTTTGTCAATAAAAAAAGCAAGATTTTTGTTGGGATTTGCTGCCAGTTGACTTGCTTTTTTTATTAAGTTTCTTGCTTTCTTATCGAAAGTTATTAAGTTTTATCAAGATATTCTATGTTCAAGATATCTTTCCAGCTTTCTTTTAACTCGCTGCAGTGCGTTGTCAATTGATTTCACATGTCTGCGCAAGTCAACCGCAATCTCCTGATAGGATTTGCCCTCAAGATAAGCCATTAAAACTTCCCATTCCAGAGAACTGAGTATCTCGCCCATTTTTTCTTCAATGTCATCAAATTCTTCTCTGCTGATAATCAGTTCTTCCGGATCTGTAATTTTGGTCCCCGAGATGATATCAAGCAAAGTTCGGTCTGAATCCTCGTCATAAATAGGCTTATTAAGAGAAATGTAAGAATTAAGCGGAATATGTTTTTGCCGGGTTGCGGTTTTAATCGCCGTAATTATCTGCCTGGTTATGCACAGTTCGGCAAAAGCCCGAAAGGAAGAGAGCTTGTCCCCTCGAAAGTCACGAATGGCTTTATATAGCCCAATCATTCCCTCTTGGATAATATCTTCTCGATCCGCACCAATCAAGAAATAGGATCTTGCCTTTGCTCTAACGAAGTTTTTATATTTATTAATTAAAAGCTCTTGAGCTACAGCGTCACCATTTTTAGCTAATTCAACCAGCTCTTCGTCAACTTGAGTATCATTTGCTTCGAAATCATCTGGCATCTCTGGTTGGAGAATAAAGTTCAAGTCCATCCCTCCCGAAACCAATCCACGAAGGAAACGGTGGCGCCGCGTAAATCTACGTCATATTATACCTGAAATATTCAAAAAGCGTCAAGACGAAGATTGGCAGTAAATGTCGGACAAGCCTTGTTTTCTCTGCCTTACAGCCTCATAAAGGATAATGGAACCGGCAACGCTTGCATTTAAGGAGGATATCTTCCCAAACATGGGCAAAGAAACGATTTCATCACAGCTTTCCCTGACCAGCCTGCCCAATCCCTTGTCTTCGCCGCCTATAACAATAACCCTCGGCCCCCGTAAATCCGTTTGGAAAACGCTTTTGCCACCGGCTTCCGCTCCCGTTACCCAACAACCTTGCTCCTGCAAAAACTTAATAGTCTGGACCAAATTGCTAACCCTGGCCACGGCAACGTATTCCACAGCTCCGGCGGATGTTTTGGCTACAGCAGGGGTAAGCCCTACACTTCTTCTTTTAGGAATGATAACGCCGTGAACGCCGGCGGCTTCTGCTGTTCGCAGAAGGGCTCCCAGGTTATGCGGGTCTTCGATTTCATCCAACATTAGAATAAATGGTTCTTCCCCCCTGGACCTGGCCAATTCCAAAATATCTTCCGGTTCCACATATGCTTTTGCCGCCGTAAAAGCCAGCACTCCCTGATGATTTTCTCCCTCGCAGTACTTATCCAGAACGCGATTGTCCACAAACTGATAAGGAATCCCTTTTTCCTTAAGCAGATGAAGAATGGCGGCATTTTTCACCCCTTTTTGATCCTTAAGCAACACCTTATGGACAGGGTTGCCGGATTTAATAAGCTCGATTACAGAATTGCGCCCGTAGACAATATTTTCAGCCATTGGCCCAACCTCGCAATGTTTTCAATAGCAATTTCCTATAGCTGTCGGTAATTATGGCATTCATATCTGGTATAACAAAATTGAATGCCGTTGTATGTTTTCCATTCGCTCTGCGATTCCAATTTCCAATCCTCATTTTCATCCAAATTCACAAAAAACCTATCAGCCGGGTAAGCGTTGTTTATTTTAGTGACATAAGCCTCCCGGCAATAGGGCAAAAGCTGGCGAAACACTTTTTCGCCCCCAATAACAAATATATCATCAGTCTTATATTTCTTAAGTTCTTGGAACAATAAATCCAAAGTACGGCAAACAATTACTCCGCTGTCCGGAGCTACCATATTACTGCTAAGAACAATATTGGTTCTCTCTTTTAACGGTTGTTTCCCGGGCAAGGATTCAAATGTTACCCGGCCCATGACGACAACTTTCCCTATCGTCATTTGCTTAAAAAATTTCATGTCTTCCGGTATTCTAAGCAGCAATTGGCCTTGATAGCCAATTCCCCAGTTGCGATCAACTGAAACAATAATCTTCACAGCCTAACCCCTTCCTTTTTTACCGGATGTTCATCCGGTTTGAACTAAATCGCCACCGGAATATTTTTCATCGGTTCCCCGTATTGATAATTTTCCAAGCGAAAATCCTCGACGCGAAAATCGTAAAAGTTCTTCTTCTCCGGATTTATAATCAACTTCGGGGCCGGATATGGCTTTCTCCGTATCAATTCGTTTACTAACGGTATATGTCGGTCATAAATATGGGCATCGGCTATGACATGGACAAGTTCTCCCACCTCAAGGTTGCTCACTTGGGCCAACATATGCACGAGAATGGAGTATTGGACTACATTCCAGTTATTGGCCACCAGGACATCCTGGGAGCGCTGATTGAGGATAGCATTAAGTTTCCTGCCTGTAACATTAAAAGTCATACTATAAGCGCAGGGATACAAATTCATAGCATGCAGATCGTTGTGGTTATACATATTAACAATAATCCGCCTGCTATAGGGATTATGTTTCAAATCATACAATACCCGGTCAACCTGGTCAAATTCACCTTCCGGGTACTTATGCTTGATCCTCAATTGATAACCGTAAGCCTTGCCGATAGATCCGTTTTCGTCAGCCCAACTGTCCCAGATGCGACTGTTAAGGTCTTTAATATTATTAGATTTTTTCTGCCAAATCCAAAGCAGTTCATCAAT
>JAAYII010000124.1 GCA_012523535.1 Peptococcaceae bacterium | reverse complement strand
GAAAAGAACGTATTGTTTCTTTAATTTCGGACATAAAGCTCACAAAACCCCCAAAAGAAAAAATGATTAAATTAAAGAGAAAATAATTAAATAAAATAGAAAATAATCAAATTAAAGAGAAAATAATCAAATTTAAGCATCTTTATCATATTATTTTGGCCCTTTTTGCGGAAAATAGTTATAGTCCGGTAAGCATTTAGAATAAATGTAATAATATAATTACTATTTTTCACAAAATTTTTATTACTATTATGAAATTATTATGATATAGTTAAGTCATCAAGTATGAAACTATTATGATGTAGTTAAGCCATCAAGAAAAGCGCGATGCTGAAGCGCAAATTTTCCGGAGAAAAAGTTTGCTAGTATTGGGTGTGAAAGAGTGAAGGAAAATACGGTACCAAATTTAAAAATTATCACCTTGGGATCTTTTGATTTGCAAATTGGAGGAAAGTCTCTATTATCTGGGCTAAACAAACGTTCCTACAAAATCTTGGAGTTGCTTAAGTTCTTTATAACTTTCAAAGACCAGAAGCTGCTCTCCGAAACCATCATGGAAAAACTATGGCCTGACAATGATCTGCAGGATCCCAAGAATGCCTTGCGCACCCAGATATACCGGCTTCGCAAAATGCTGACCAAACTGGGAATTATGGAGGGTAATGAAGCTTGTGGGACCTGCCGTTTGACTTTTGAAAGCGGGTATTATGTTTTCAGCCTGCTTGACAACTCGGTTTTAGACTGCGATCTGTTTTGTGAGTTAATTAATCAGGTCAACGAATTAAAAGACAGCGATCCCTCCCGGGCGATAAGTTGTTATCGTCAAGCCTTGCAGCTTTATCGAGGGGAGTACCTCTCCGAAAACCTGTACAGCGAGTGGGTTATACCCGCCCGGAACCGTTATCACCGCTTGTATTTCAAAGCCCTGCTCCAGCAATTGGAGCTTCTCAAAAAAGAGGAAGACTACCGGGGAATGATTGAAACCTGTGAAGACAGTTTTCAAATTGACCCCTATGAAGAGGCCGTCCATGTGTATTACCTGGAGGCCCTGCTGCAGTTAAACCAGGTTAAACAGGCCACGAGCCATTATAAATATATAACCGCCAAACTATATCAGGAATTGGGAATTAAACCCTCTCCCATCCTGCGGGAAGTTTACCGGCAGATCAGGCAAAGCTCAGTCCAAACCAATGACGATATGGACTATGTTGATATTATCAGAAGACTGAAGGAAGAAGATCTTCCGGAACAAGCCTTTTATTGCGAAATCGAGGAGTTCAAAGCAATTTACAATCTGGAAAGAAGAAAAAGCACCCGCAATCCTTCCAATAGTTTTCTGGGAATTATTACTTGCGAAACAGAGAGAGGGCAGATCGATCACCGCGAACTGAAAAATATCATGCCCAAAATTAAAAATGTACTTCTTCGCTCCTTACGCAAAGGCGATGCCGTTACCCAATGGAGCAATGAGATCTTTATGTTTATAGTTTCCAATACCGCACAGGAAAACCTCAGCAAAATCTCCAGGAGAATAGAGAACAACATCAATCGGGAAATCGATCGCGACGACTTTGTTGTCAAAATCAGGTATGAGGCTATTGGTGAAAAATTGGCTTTATTATAAAATGGCTTTTTTCCGGGCACGCAGGCTTTATATTTAAGGCTCTCTGTCAAATGTTGGGGTTAAGTCCGAAAACAGAGAGTAAATAAACCAAGCACTTGAAGATGTCTTCATTTGATGTGCCCCCAATCATTAGATTTTTAGATTTAACTTTTGGTGG
>JAAYII010000123.1 GCA_012523535.1 Peptococcaceae bacterium | reverse complement strand
TTAATTAGGTCTTCCTGTTTCTGACGTTCCTGGAAAGCCTTTTCATCCTTGGCTTTTTGTAGTTCATCCCGGGCGGCAGCCAATCGTTTTTGGATCAAGGTTAGCTCTTCTACGAGATCACTGTACTCTGGCAGTTGGGAGAGCTCGGGATAGGCTTTTTTAGCTATTTGAACATAGATTTCTTTTTCCCGGTTTTCAAGTTCATTAATATTTGCCTGGGTTTTAAAAATCTTTGTATTGGGATCATCTTGGGGCATAAAAGCGGCGAAATTTTTCATTAGGCCACCTAACCCTCCGAGGAAATCATTGGACATGGCAAAACCTCCCAAAAGTTTTTTTCTATTTTTATTTTTGGTTTTTTCCAACGGTTATACTTACCTCTTCGTTTTCAATCAGATAGGTGATTTGGATAGTAATTTCATCATCGGTATTGGTAGCTATAAAGGTCTTGGATGAGCTGTCCGAGTAGTTGGTTTCATTTTGGGTATAGCCTGCATCTTTAACTCTTTCCAGGTATTTTTCAAATTCCGCATTTTTAATACCTTCAACGATAATCATGCACATTGCATCAGAGTTGGCCACATAGGTCACATTGCCATCCAATTTAGGAATATACTTAGCAAGCTTATCCTTTGGCCATTCATTACCGCTAATGGATATTTCAGAACCATCCTTTGTTTCTATGGTGACTTTATCCCCATCGACATCGACTTTACCTCCGGTCATATCTTCCAAAATTTTTTCAGTTAACTTTTCTGCAGCTTTCTCTGACGGGCTTTTACAACCTGTTAAAGTAAAAATGAAAATAAAAACCAGACAAAGAATTAAGGCTTTTTTCATAAGGAAATCCCCTTTCCAATAGCTCTTTGTCTATTGGTACTTTATAATATCGAATTTTCCAATGAGCGGTAAGCGTTTTGCTTTCCCTTGCAGTCCATTGACAAGTCCAATAATTACAAAGACCAGAATTACTAGGGAAAAAATGGGCAACAATATCCAGCCGATGATAGGGATAATGCTTAAAATCACGGTACCAACAACACAGGTGATCAAAAGTAAGAGGCCCTGATTGGCATGGAATTTTCCAAAAGAAGAATCCGGGCAAACAATGAGGGGGAGGAAAAATATGATGTAAGCAAGACCTGCCATAACTTTTCCTTTTTCAATATCAGCGGGATCAAAGTCATGAACATCAATATTGTTTTGTGGGTTTTCACTCATAATCAATTTCTCCTTTGTCTAATGTTTATTTATTTTATTTAAAAATTTCAGGTTTTTGGTCTCAACCAATGTTCTGTTGTTCATAATCAGCGGGAATGTCAAACATAATGGGAGGAATATTATCGCTCAGTTCTAGAATTTCTAACACTTGGGTACTTTCCTCGTCAGTTATTTCCATGCCTACCAGCTTATTGCCCTGAAAGAAATACTTTACGAGAAAGCCGTCTTCGGAGTATTCCTCATATGGGAGAGTTTGCCCCAGGAAATCTTCCTTGCCTTCTTTGACGAAGACTAATCCGGCGTAATTAACATCTTCTTCCTCTTCAATTGGGTCAGAGCTCATAATCGTAACAGTCTTGGTTTCCGAATCAATCAAATACATCTTTTGGTCTTTGACAACCATACGGTTTTCTATACCGTCCATCACTGTTTTAGTGGCAAAGTCATCACCTTTATAGGCAATTTCTGCTTCAATGGTTTCTCCGTTCGCAGTCATGCGGTATTTCATATAATATTTGCCACTGGCCATTAAATCTTTGTAGGTTGTTGCCAGTCGATCTCCCATCTGAGACATCTCTTCGGACTGGACTTTTTCTGAACCTTTAGCCTGGTCTGGAGTTTTGTTTTCTTCATCGGGTGACTGTGTTGGTTGGGATTGTTCTTGCTTAGCGATATCCTTTTGCTCGGTGGATTTGCCGGTTTCTTTGCTGCCTCCACAACCGCTAAGCAAGAGAAAAAGGATGACGGATAAAGAAATGAAACCGATAAAAATTTTTCTTTTCATGCTTAACTCCTTTCACATAAATAATCTTA
>JAAYII010000122.1 GCA_012523535.1 Peptococcaceae bacterium | reverse complement strand
TAAACAATAAGGAAATTGCAGATGTATTAGAAAAAGAATACCAACTCAAACTAGATAAAAGAAAAATTGAAATAAAGGAACCATTTAAATCCTTGGGCGAATATGAAGCAACCGTTAAACTTCATCCGGAAGTTACTGCCAATATGAAAATTAAAGTTGAGGCGGTCTGACGGTCAAACAGACTATAAAGGAAGTGACTCCAAGTGCAGAGCTTTTTAAAAAAATTTCTTACATCCAAAGAAAATGATTATGAGGAACCTTCACCAGACCAACTAAAACATGAAGTTGATGCCCTGTATGTAGTACTTTCTAATTTTTACGGAACAGATAAACTTATACTTAAAGCCAGCAAATTGGAAGCTTTGGAGTTAATGCACTCTGGAGATCTAGGGAAAAGGGTTCTCGGACTTCAGAAACTGGTTAATGATGATCCTACGCATAAAGATGTTCCTCAGATTGAAGAAATTCCGAAGATTTTAAGAAACCTTGAGGAGCATATTGCAGAAATAGTTGCCAAAAGATCTGTAGAAGAGAGACTTAATCAGGCAGTGGCAGAAAAAATGCAGGAAAGGCATGAAGAATATATTAAGGAAATAAAAACCCAGGTTTTAAAAGAACTTGGTGGTCCTGAGAATGCCCAGACTTTGAAAAAGTTAGCGCTTTGGGAAAAAATGAATGCCGCTAAACCTTTATCTTCTGCCCTTAATGTTCTAAGGCCCAAAACCCCTGAAGAGATTGTCGGTCAAAGCAGCGCGATGAGAGCATTGTTAGCCAAACTTGCTACCCCTTTCCCTCAACATATTATAATATATGGTCCGCCGGGTGTTGGTAAAACATCAGCCGCCCGGGTAGCACTGGAAACGGTCAAAAAGATTCCTGATTCACCGTTTCCTCCCGATGCGCCTTTTATTGAAGTAGACGGAACAACTTTACGCTGGGACCCTAGAGATATAACCAATCCTCTTTTAGGATCGGTGCACGACCCTATTTACCAAGGCGCTAAAAGGGATTTGGCCGACACCGGTATTCCTGAACCCAAATTGGGTTTGGTTAGTGATGCTCATACTGGTATTCTTTTTATTGATGAAATCGGTGAGATGGACCCAATTTTATTAAATAAACTATTAAAAGTTATGGAAGATAAAAGAGTTTTTTTTGAATCTTCCTATTACGATCCTTATAATAATCAAATACCGTTGTATATTAAAAAGATCTTTGAAGAAGGTGTTCCTGCCGATTTTGTTTTAATCGGGGCAACGACCAGGGATCCGAGTGAACTTAATCCGGCTCTGCGCTCTCGATGTGCCGAAGTATATTTTATGCCTTTAGAACCAATGCATATCGCTGAAATTGTCAGACAGTCTGCCAAAAAACTTAATGTTCAGCTGGAAGAGGATATTCCTAATATCATCAGCGAATATGTAATTGAAGGGAGAAAGGCCAATAATATTCTATTGGATGCCTATGGTTTAGCTAAGTTCAAAAATCCCGGGAACAAGAATATAGTAATTACCAAAGAAGAGGTTCGGGAAGTATTGCGTTCGGCACGTTTAACTCCTTATGATCAGCAAAAAGCTAAAGCCGGTCAAGACATAGGAAGGATTTTAGGACTGGGAGTTTCTGGATTTCTGGGGTCGGTTCTGGAAATTGAAGTAAAGGTATTTCCGGGATTGGCTGGCAAAGGAAACATTCGATTTAATGAAACTGCGGGAAGTATGGCCAGAGATGCTGTATTTAATGCCGCTGCCGTCATACGTAGCCTTACTGGGGAAGATTTAAGAAATTTTGATATTCATGTTAATGTCGTTGGCGGAGGCCGAATTGATGGCCCTTCGGCAGGGTTAGCAACTACAATGGCCATTTATAGCGCCCTAAAAAATAAACCTTTAAAAAACGATATTGCTGTAACAGGAGAAATTTCTATTCAAGGCAAAGTCAAGCCCGTTGGCGGTATATATGAAAAAATATTTGGTGCCAAACAAGCCGGGGTAAAAACAGTATTAATTCCTGGGGAAAACTTGGCTGAGGTACCAACGGGACTTAAAGGAATCGAGGTTATAGCCGTTAATGATATTAAAGATGCCCTAGAATTAGCCCAAGCAAAATAATTTATAAAGTATTTATTTATATTGATGTTATTGTTAAATAAAAACATGCCGCTTATTAAATAGGAATAAGAATAAGAAAAAAGGAGAAAAGAGATATGGAACTTGCCAAAGTTCCTCCCCACAATCTAGAGGCAGAACAGGCTGTGTTGGGCGCGCTTATGCTTGATACACAAAAAAGTAGCATTGTTTTTGAGTTTCTCCGGCCGGAGGATTTTTATCGCGATATTCATAAAAGTATTTACCAGGTTATCAAGGACATTTACGAAAGAGGAGACCCAGTCGATTTAGTTACTGTGGCTGAAAGTTTAAGTCAGGCAGGCAAGTTGGAAAGCATTGGAGGTATTGGAACCATATCCCAAATAGCCAATTCCGTGCCCTCGGCAGCCAATGTTGACCATTATGCCCGTATAGTAGCCGAGAAATCTCTATTTAGACAGTTAATAAAAATGGCCACTTATCTGGAAGAAAAAGGATATGAGGCCAATGAAGAAGCTGCTAGTTTATTGGAAGAAGCTGAGCAACTAATCTTGGATATTTCTCAACGTCAGACCAGAGACGGCTTCGTTTCCATTCGTTCAATTTTGCTGCGTACTTTTGAAAAAATAGAATATCTGTTTGCTAACAAAGGCAATTTGACAGGTGTTCCCTCTCATTTCAGGGATTTGGATAGAATTACGTCCGGCTGGCAACCCTCGGATCTCATAATTATTGCCGCCAGACCGTCGATGGGCAAAACGGCTTTGGTGTTAAACATGGCTCAAAATGCAGCAGTAAAGTCAGGTGCCACTGTTGCGTTGTTCAGTTTAGAAATGTCCAAAGAACAATTGGTGCAAAGAATGCTTTGTTCAGAAGCAATGGTTGACCAACAAAGAGTCAGAACAGGTGAACTTTTAGATTCCGATTGGCCAAAGTTAACTAGGGCCATAGGGCCTTTAGCGGAAGCGCCAATTTTTATTGATGATACAGTAGGCCTATCTTTGAGCGATTTGCGTTCAAAGGTTCGGAGGCTAAAGCTGGAAAGAGGTGCATTGGATCTTATAATTATTGATTATCTACAACTTATGACTGTTGGAAAGAGGATGGAAAGCCGGCAACAAGAAGTAGCCCAAATATCCAGAGGATTAAAGAGCATTGCCAGAGAACTTTCCGTACCGGTGATCGCCTTATCTCAGCTTAATCGCGGGGTTGAGCAACGACAGGATAAAAGACCTATTATGTCCGATCTTTTGGAATCCGGAGCCATTGAAGCCGATGCAGATGTTATAGCCTTTATTTACCGAGATGAATATTATCACCCCGATTCAGACAAAAAAGGAATTGCAGAAATTATTATAGCCAAACACCGCAATGGACCGGTAGGAACAGTTGAACTCGGGTATCTGAAAGAATTTACCAAGTTTGTAAACCTGGATCGCAGACATTAAAACTAAAAAGGCGAACATTCTTTTTAAATATAATTTTAATGTTCGGATTTTTTATTGACAAATCGAACGAGGAATTATAAGATTAACACATGGTCCATATGGACAGGGAACAGGAGGATAATAATGGCAGCTGTCGTACTTATCGGGGCTCAATGGGGCGATGAGGGTAAAGGAAAAATTACGGATTATCTAGCAGAAAAAGCAGATATGGTCGTACGATACCAAGGGGGAAACAATGCCGGACATACGGTGGTAATAAATAATCAGATTTTCAAGCTTCATTTAATTCCTTCTGGAATATTTTATCCTGATAAATTATGCATTATTGGCAACGGCTTGGTTATCGATCCAAAAGTATTGCTTGATGAACTCGATTATTTGCAAAGCAAAGGAATATTTACGGGTAATTTACGAATCAGCGGAAATGCTCATGTCATTATGCCTTATCATAGGATGCTCGATGCTTTGGAAGAAGAATTCAAAGGGGAGCAAAAATTAGGCACAACCAAAAGAGGAATTGGGCCAGCTTATAAGGATAAAGCTTCTCGTAGCGGGATTAGAATCATGGACTTATTGGACAAAAACGAATTTTCCAGAAAACTTGCTTACAATCTGAAGGAAAAAAATTTAATATTAACTAAAATTTACGGTCATGAAGAATTAAATTACTCTGAATTATTGCAGGAATATCTTGAATATGCGGAAAAAATCAAGAAATATGTTGCCGATACTTCTCTGATTGTCAATCAATATTTGGAAGAAGGTAAAAAAGTACTTTTTGAAGGGGCACAAGGAACCCTGCTGGATCTTGATCATGGAACTTATCCCTATGTTACCTCTTCTAATCCTATTGCCGGCGGAGCATGTGTAGGGTCCGGTGTTGGACCGACAAAAATCAATAAAATTTTAGGAGTAGTCAAATCCTATACTACTCGAGTTGGAGAAGGCCCCTTTCCTACTGAACTAACCGAAAGTATGGGGGAACTTATTCGCAACCGTGGCGGAGAATTTGGAACTACGACTGGGCGTCCTCGCCGTTGTGGTTGGCTTGATACGGTGATTTTAAAATATGCTGTTAGGATAAACGGCATCTCCGATATTGCCTTTACCAAGCTTGACGTCTTGACGGGAATCAGTCCGCTTAAAATTTGCACGGGCTATTCTTACCGGGGAAAGATGTTGACTGAGTTTCCCATGAGCTTAAGTGTTCTGGCTGAGTGCGAAGCAGTCTACGAGGAAATGCCCGGCTGGCAGGAAGATCTGACTGGCATTACAAAATTTGAAGAACTTCCGACTGCTGCCCGCAATTATATTAGCCGTGTTGAAGAACTGTTGAAAGTGCCGGTTTCTATATTGGGTGTTGGACCCGGGAGAACAAAGACCATAATTCGCCAAAAAATATTCTAGATTTAATAAAAACAAAATTAACAAGTAACCGTCAATTAATAGTTTTAAAAAGAATTTTCTTGACATGATTTAAGCAATCGTGTAAAATTCAGTATCGTGGTATGGGCCATTAGCTCAGACGGTAGAGCACCTGACTTTTAATCAG
>JAAYII010000121.1 GCA_012523535.1 Peptococcaceae bacterium | reverse complement strand
CCTTCCATCCATCCCATGCCATTGCCGCCGTATTCTTCAGGAATACTCCAGCCCAGCAAGCCCAGTTCTCCCATTTTGGTGAGAATTTCTCTACGATAGTAATGATTTTCTTCATCTTGTTCAATATAAGGAGCGATTTCTTTCTCGGCGAAATTTCTAGCCATTTCCTGTACCATTTTTTGCTCTTCAGTCAACGCGAAATCCATAAAATTAACCCCCTCATAAAATTAAAATATTAAAAAATATTTAAAAAACAAAAACTTACACAACATCATAAACATTACTCAATTATTGCTAAAACATCATTTTTTTGTACATTGTCGCCGACATTAACTTTAATCTCTTTAATCGTGCCGGCAGGGCCAGTGATCGGATTTTCCATTTTCATTGCTTCAATAATAAAGAGTTCATCATCTTCCGTAACAACATCACCAACCTTAACGTTGATCTCCAGTATTTTTCCGGTTAATGGACTAGTAAGTTCAGCCATTGTAGTTCACCTCCTGATTTGGTTAGAAGTTATGCTGCAAGCATAAACCTATCAACAATAATATACTGCAAGATTCGTGCCATATTTAAAATAAAATAATATTAAAAACAATAATGATAATTGGCAGATTATCAATTTACCGATAATAGCCGATTATCAATACTTTTTGGAAAAAATGCGGCACGAATATTTGCACAGAAATATTATAAATTATTACGGATATAAAGGGGTACAAGGAATTAATTTGAGATCAGGAAATTTATAGAAAATAGGGAATTAGCTTTAAATTAACCATTATTCAATGGCTGTACAGTTATCCAGACAACTGTACAGTTTTCCAGACACCTGAATAATTATTAACTTAGTGGAATGTATAAAGCCAAATACAAGAAAAAAGTCTTCCTAATTTAAAAGACCGTATTTGGCCAACTTTTCGTAAAATGCTGAACGGCTGATTTTTAACATACGAGCGGCTTCACTTTTATTTCCTCTGGCTCTCTTTAGAGCTTCGAGCAAGATATCCTTGTCGGTCTCTTCCAAGGTGCTGCGATATGAAGAGAAGTCAAGAGGTTCATGCTTTGTCTGAAAGATATGCTCGGGGAGGTCTTCACAGCCTATTTCCCCTTCCCAGACATAATTGGCTGCCCGCTCGATAGCATTTTCCAGTTCTCTGATATTGCCTGGCCAAGAATAGTTGGTTAAGGCTTTTTTGGCCTCCGGTTTTATGCCGGTGACATTGGAGCCAAGGATTTTATTGTATTTTTTTATAAAGCTTTCGGCCAAAGGAATGATATCTTCCGCTCTTTCTCTCAAGGGCGGCAAGTGGAAACTGATAACGTTCAAACGATAAAATAAGTCTTCGCGGAATGTTTTATTGGCGATAGCTTCCCGCTAATTCCGGTTGGTTGCGGCGATAATGCGTACATCTACTTCTTGCTTGTTGCTTCCGCCTACCCGAACGAATTCTTTGTCTTGTATGACCTGGAGGATTTTTACTTTAATGGACAAGGGCATATCACCGATTTCATCCAAAAAGATTGTTCCTTTATTGGCCCGTTCAAAATACCCCGCTTTTCCATGTTTGGATGCTCCGGTAAAGGATCCGGGTGCATAGCCAAAAAGTTCAGATTCCAGCAAGGATTCCGGGATTGCTGCACAGTTCACTTTGACAAAAGGATATTTGGCTCTGGGGCTGGCTTCATGAATAGCCCTAGCGAACATGTCCTTCCCTACGCCGCTTTCCCCGGTGATAAGGACGGTAGAGCTGCTGCGGGCAATTCGTTGGCCGTCTTTTTTGATTTTGATAAATTCAGGATTTCTAGTTACAATCCGGTCGAAGCTACTTGTTTTCTTGTCCAATTTTTCCAGCTCGTTGCGATAATACTGTACCTGTTGATTTAGAGTAAACCATTGGCGGGAAATTTCTTCGGTTAAAGGATTATTACCCAGGTAAATCGTACTGACAATACCGGTTTTTATTATTTCTCCATTTTCTTCTTTTTTTATCGGTACATGTGATACTATACAGTTTTTTCCTTTTATGTTGTTGACATTTACTTCAACCATATCCGTTTTAGTTATATTAGAAGGATCTTTAGCCGGTAGGATGGATGAGAGCGGTTTTCCGACAATATTATCCGGGCTCTCGTCCAGTAATTGGGCGGCTGCCTCGTTGGTATATCTGATTATGCCGTCGTTGTCAGAAACAAAGACGCCGTCCGAGGAAGCCTCAAGTACCGCGCTAAGCGTTGTTTGCAACTCTTTAACCATTTCCAGTTCTTGAGCTATTCTCACGATATTTGTTCTGTCATTAAAAACAAAACTGGTACCTATTTGTACTTCATCTTCCACAATAGGTACTTGGTTCATAATAACCGGAACTGATCTGATAATGGCTTTAATACCTAAACGGCGTTTGTCTGTTGTAGTGATCTCTGGCAAAATATCTTTAATGTGTTTTCCTTTAACTTCAGTAAAATTAAGTTTAAACATTTTTTCTGCGGCAGGATTCATTCTCATAATATAACCGTCGCGGTCTGTTATAATTATTCCTTCATAATTGGCCCGGAATAATGACTCCAATAATGCGCTGGATGCCATGATTACATTTAGGCTTTCCCGTAAGTATTCCGCAGTACCTATCATGCCGACAACCTTGTTGGAGCGGTCCACTACGACCACATATGCCACCCGGCTTTGGGTAATTCTTACTACCAAGGAAACTTCGTTGTAAGTCATATCTTCGGAAACATAAATCGGGTTTTCCACCATGTAGGGACCGCAAGGATCGTCCAGTCCTGCGCCGTCTAAAAAGGCTTTAAACAATCTGTTTTTGGGAAATACTCCGATAAGATTCTGATTTTTATCGACAACGGGCAAAGTATAAATTTTATACTTCATGTAATACTCCATCACTGTGCGCAAAGTATCCTCAGGATAGAGAACATGGAAATTCTTGTTCATCATTTGTTTAACCGTTAGCATGGATGCAGGGTTAAGGATATTAGAAGCGGGCATTGTATTCCTCCTTTCCTAAACTTACATCTTCAGCCAAATACTCTTCTCTCGATCCATCTGGGAAAACTACGATCAAACCACCTTTTGGGCTTATGTCAGCGGCCTTACCTCTTAACGTATATGAATCTTTTTTAATGGAGACTATTCTACCCAAGGTTATATTTTTAGCCAGCCATTGGGAACGAAGATAAGAATATCCGGATTGTAAAAAGTTGTGATAATGTCGGTCCCAAATAGTTAATAATTGTTTAAGCAACTCAAAGCGGGATATCTTGGAGCCCGTGGTCAAGAAAAGGGAAGTTGTGGTCTCCCTACATTCAGCCGGCAATTGGTCTTTATTGAGGTTAACGTTTATACCGATACCCAGAACGACAAACTCGGAACGGCTCCCGGAAAAAGTGTTTTGCGCCAGTATTCCGCAAACTTTTTGGCCATTAATGAGGATGTCATTTGGCCATTTTATGCCTGCCTCGCATCCGCAAATCTTTTGGATGCTTTCGGCTACCACAACAGCAGAGAGCAGAGTGAGTTGAGGAATAAACTGTGAATCAATGTCCGGTCTTAAAATCATTGAAAATAAGAGGCCTTTCCCTGGTGGGCAAACCCATTGCCGCTGAAACCTTCCTTTGCCTGCTGTTTGAAAACTGCTTAAAACTATGGTGCCGTCCGGAGCGCCATTGGCGGCCAGGGATTTAGCGATTATATTGGTGGAAGTTACTTTTCGGTATATATAAACATCCCTTCCCTGCAAATGAATCTTTTTGAACCGCAGGGAATGTTTGTTATTTTCACAGTAATTTTCATTAATCATTACCGACTCTTCATTCTTTCTTTTTTGTTTTTTTCTTAAATCTTATCTTTTTATTAATCTCAAATTAACACAATTAAAGGTTTGATGCAAGTTAATAACCACTTCCAAGGCATATTGTTAATGCGATGAAAGTGGTTATTACATACATTTTCTCAGATTAATTTTTCAAAGCGTTTTGAAGCATTATCCCTTGATTATGCGCGGAGTAATCATTTGATGAATAGCGCAAATTGATTTTGGATTCTGGTAATAAGCTCCCACAAAGGCTTGACAGTATTTGCGCAGCATATTCATGTTGACGATTTCATCCACAAGGCCTTTTTTAGCGCAGAATATAGGCCTGGATTTGTCAAAATACTGTTGAACCATTTCGTTCATCTTGGCGATTGTTGAATCCAGCGGCTTTCCTGCATCCTTATCCTTAACCAAACGGCGAGAATAAGAAGCGGCTGCTGCAGTTTCCCCATGCATAACATAAATTTCGGTAGTAGCAGTTCCCAAAGTAAACACGTTATTGTTGTTAGCCTGAGGACCACCTAAAATATAGTGGGCGGCAGCAGATCCTTTACGTAAAACGATGGATATCATAGGTATTTCAGACTGCTCTATGGAGTAAATAAGGGATTGTCCGAGTCCCAGTAATTCTGCTAATTCCGCCAGGTCGCCGACGTCGATACCGGTTGTATCCTGTATCCAGATAATCGGTATTCGGTCACGTCCGCACAAGGTAACAAATTCGTTCATTTTGATTAAGCCTTCGCGGTATAATTTACCGCCAATTCCCTGGTAATCGGCATATTTGGGGTAATCGGCTCCCAGAAGACCTTGGTTGTTAGCAATAAACCCGCACAAAAATCCGTCGATTTTTGCTAAACCGCAGTACATTTCCGGACCATAGTCAGGTCTAAACTCTAAGTGTTCACTGTTGTCAAACAATCTGGCCAGGACCTCAGTCATGGAATAAGTTCGTTTTTGGTTAAAGGGAACAATGCTGTACAAATCGTCAATTGGGAATTTGGGTTCGGCCGGTTCGGCTACACGGAAGAATTCCGGATCATAAGCGGGAAGAATCTTCATGTATCTCTTTATTTCGTCTAATAATTCAGCTTCGGTATCAAAGACACTTCTCATAAAGCCTGTTCCGTTATAATGAATTTCCACTCTACCCGGAGGAACGGCTTTGTACTTGCGGGTTGCTTCAATCAATTGCTCCGCGGCTTCTTCGTCAAAGTAGCCTTTTGGATTCATACCGCCGACGATTCCGCCACCGCCTACGGCCATATTGGAATCTTTGTGAGCCAGCTAGATTGTCGGACTAATGGCATGATAGCCTCCGCCTACAGGAT
>JAAYII010000015.1 GCA_012523535.1 Peptococcaceae bacterium | reverse complement strand
TCGAATTCTACCAGGTATTTTAAAATGTTTTGCAAAGATTCCGCCGCGTTTAGAATGGCGTGAAAATCGGACCATTTTTTAAGCTCCGTTAAAACTTCTTCTCCGCCGGTCAAATGCGGCATGGCCAACAACAACTCTTTAACCCTTGAAGGCAGTGTGCTTTGGGCAACAATGGCCTCCAACCTGACCATATCCTTGCGGGATATTCCGTCTTCCAAGTCCTGGCGCAAATCGCCTTTTATATTCAATTCCGCGGCCAATCCGGAAAAAATGCCGTTATGACCGAGGTTAAGCTGAAAATCAGGAATGTTCAATGCTTTCATAATTTCCACGGCCAGCGCGATAACTTCCGCATCGGCTAAATCCGATCCTGACCCTACAAGTTCCACTCCCACCTGGCGGAACTCCCGGTAGCGGACCGCTTTATTGCGGTAAACATCGCCGCTGTAACAAAAACGCAAGGGCAATACCGGGCTTTTAAGCCTATTGACCACCATTCTGGCTATGGGAGTGGTAAATTCCGCCCTAAGAGCAAGGATCCTCCCATTTTGATCAAAAAACTTGTAAAGGTCGTCGTCCTTATAGGCGTCCGGTTCCAGGCAGGCCCTGTATTCCAAACCAGGAGTGGCTATTTTTTGATAAGCCCAGGAACGGCAAATCTTGATCGCTTTTGCTTCCATTTCTTCCAACCAAGCCAGTTCTTCCGGAAGCATATCCCTCATCCCGTCGGGCAGCTTAAGCCCCAATGATGAACGTTGCATCGGCTATTTCACATCCCCATTTATTGTCTTTACACTATTTTTCTTTATATTTGCTCGCTTCTTTTTATTTCTCTTCATCGATTGCTCTCTTCATTGTTGTTTTCTTCATTATTACTCTCTTTATCTTTGCTCTCTTCCCTTTTTTTCTTTTGGGCCATTTTGGCTAAAATCGTCTTATAGCCGTCGGCACCGTAATATAAACACCTTTTAACCCTGCTGATGGTCGCCGAACTGGCACCCGTCAACTCTTCAATCCGCGAATATGTAACGTTTTCCTCCAGCATACGGGCCACTTCCAACCTTTGGGCCAAGGCCTTTATTTCGGCCACCGTAGCAAGATCTTGAAAAAATCTGTAGCACTCTTCTTTCGTTTCCAAAAGGAGGATTGCTTCAAACAAATAATCCGTAGCCTCATCCTTTAGCCTTTCATCAATCATATCTATTACCTCCGTTACCAAAGCCAATTAGCTTAAACTTTACTATATTAAAGTAATAAAGTATTGTCAAGAGTTTTTTTCAAAAGAAAAAAGGCTGAAACAGCCTTTAATCCTAATTAAGCCAAAGCTCTAAATTATTTTATTTAACTCCAAAGACTTTATTACCGGTCTTGGCGGTCCTTCTCCATTCCGGCCTGTTTTCTCCAGCCCAATTCAGGTAAAAAGAGCGTAAACACTACTATAAATAAAAAGGACAGGCAACCAAGGTTAAATAACAGATTATAGTTATTTCCGGCTATTTTGCCGATAACGAAGGTCGGCAGAAAGAAACCTCCCAACATTTGAATGGTGCTGACAATGCCACCGGCACTGCCGGCATAGACAGGACCAATTTCTTTTAGCCGTATGGGTATGGTGAAGAGGATAGGCATGGAACTTCCGGCCAAAAAACCGGCTATAACCAGCAAAATCCAGACTATGACTCCCTCCGGCAATATCCAGGAAAGATATAAAGCCGCGGTCCCGCCCAAAGTAATAACAATAATAAAAGCTTTCATGACCCCTAACTTGTCACAAAGCACGGTCAGGACCAAACTCCCGACTAAAGTGCCGAAAGTAAACAGTGAAGTTAAAAAGCCAGCCTCGGAAGGATCGATACCTTTGACCGTAGTGAATGCAGTAGGCAAATAAGTCATCATGGTAACCATGGATCCCATGGCAAAGGCCGTGGCCAAGCCGGTGATCCACACATTTCTGCTTTTGGCAGCCACCCGCACATATTTTAGGACAGGCATTACAGGCAAATCTTCAGCCCCTGGCGGTTTATTTTTGGCCAATACTATCCATAAAACTGTCAACACCAGCATAATCACGGCCGGCGTTAAAAAAGCATCATAAACCGAGTCGAATAAGGCTGCTGTTAAGGCCAGGCTAATTGTGGCTCCAGACATGCAGAGCAGATAATAAATGCCTACCGCAACACCCAATTGTTTTTTGGGAAACCAAAGGCCCAAGTATTTGGCAAAATTGGCATTAATCAAAGTCATACAAAGGGTTAACAAAACCATGCTTATAAACAATTCCCAGTAACTATCGGCTATTACCCTGTAAAAATTGCCCATTACAGAGATCACAGCCCCTACTGAGACTACCTTTTTCACGCCGAAGCGGTCGCCCAGCGCACCGGCAGGCAAGCTGGCAAAAACCGCCAGCAGCATAGGTGCGGTAACCAAACTGGAAAATTGAACGGTAGAAAGCTCAAATTGAGGAATGATTCTAAAGGCCAGTGCAGACATTTGGTACTGGGAAAATCCCCCGATCATGCTGCTGAATCCCACCAGCAATAAAATAACCCAACGATAGGGGGAAGGAGCGTGGACTGAGTTATCTTTTGGCATTATCTCTTTTCTCCTAATCCTATTAAGTTTTTTAATATATTACCCCGGGTTAAAACCTCCTGGATAAAATGCTTCTTTGCTGAGGTCTTTTAAGTATTTCAGCCCAAATAACACCCCGGACCAACTCTTGGGCGGAAAAGCCCAGAACAGGCGCCGGTTTGGGTTGGTCAAGAGAAACTTGACCCTCTTTGATTGAATCTTGTATATCCTGTTTCGACGAAACTAATCCTTCGTAACCAAAAGCTCCTTCAGAGCCGGAAGATCCTTCGTAACCGGCAGTTCCTTCATAGCCGGCGGTTCCTTCGTGACCGGCAGTTCCTTCATAGCCGGCGGTTCCTTCGTGACCGGCAGACCCCTCATATCCGATGGATCCTTCATAGCCCGCAGATCCTTCATAACCTGGCGACCCTTCATAGCCCATGGATCCCTCCCGGCCTTTGAGGCCTTCAATTTCTCGGGTGCTCTGAGGTTTAGAAACAGGCTGCCGGTTCATTTCAACTGCAGGTTCTAATTTTTTACCCTCCAACCCTCTGTAAACCCGCTTTTTACTTTCGGGAATATTTATTTCCCGTGGCCTGTTTATTTTTTCGAATCGTTGATAATTGTCAGGACGCTCAGGAAAGGACCGTGGCTGTTGCTCGGTGCGCCAATAGGGTTGGTTGGCGCGCCGAGGCGGCTGGTTGCTCCGCCGGGGCGGCTGGTCTTTCCTGGAAAAAATCCTATAAATCATAAAGCCAATAACGATAAGTGAAAAAAAATCAATCATCGGCACTCACCTACTTTTTAGGTATGGTGCCGTCCGGGCTATCCGGTTTGGCCGTGCCAGCGATATTTTCCCTCATTTTAGTATCAGCTATAATATTTTGCAAATTATAATAGTCCATAACACCCAGTTTACCTTCTCTAAGAGCTGCGGCCAAAGCTCTGGGTACTTCAGCTTCCGCTTCAACCACTTTGGCTCTCATTTCCTGAACCGCGGCCTTCATTTCTTGCTCTCTGGCCACAGCCATAGCTCTGCGTTCCTCAGCCTTGGCCTGGGCAATCCGCTTATCGGCTTCCGCCTGATCGGTCTGCAACTGGGCTCCGATATTTTTCCCCACATCCACATCGGCGATATCAATAGAGAGGATTTCAAAAGCCGTACCGGAATCCAAACCTTTATTTAATACAGTTTGGGAAACGACATCAGGGTTTTCCAATACATCTTTATGGGATGCGGAACTACCGATACTGGTGACAATACCTTCGCCGACACGGGCAATAATGGTTTCTTCCCCGGCCCCACCGACCAAACGGTCAATATTGGCCCTAACCGTAACTCTGGCTTTAACTCTAAGCTCGATTCCGTTCTGGGCCACTGCCGAAACGATAGGAGTCTCAATTACTTTAGGATTAACGGACATCTGAACGGCTTCCAACACATCCCGGCCGGCAAGATCAATGGCCGCCGCCCTTTCAAACTTGAGCGGGATAGCGGCCCGTTCGGCTGCAATCAGGGCATTTACCACTTTGTCCACATTTCCGCCCGCCAGGTAATGAGCTTCCAATTGGGAAGTTGACAATCCCAAGCCGGCTTTATGCGCTTTGATTAAAGGATTGACAATTCTGCTGGGAATAACCCGGCGCAAGCGCATACCTATCAGCGAAAAAATCCCGACATTAACTCCGGCCGCCAAGGCGGAGATCCACAGCCCCACAGGAATAAAAGTAAACAATACCATGAGGAGTATAAGAATTATGACGATCAGAAAGATTGTTGCCAATAAAGGACCCATTAAAAAACCTCCCATTATTTTAAAATTTTAATTCTTAATCATCCAAACGAGTCACAACGATTCTGGTACCTTCCACCGCAATGACTTTGATCGGAGAATCTTTAGGAATAAAAATCCCGTCGGAAACCACATCGACCCGTTGCCCGTCAATCAAAGCTGAACCGGCAGGACGAAGAAGAGTTAGGGCCACGCCCGTTTTGTCCAAATAATCTTTATATTCCTGCTTGGGAGCCACGTATCCTTCTTCGTTTTTTTGCTTGTCTTTTAAAGCGAGTCTATTCCATAGCCTCCCCAAATGCCCGGTTTTATAACTTATGTAGATGATCAATCCGGTAGCCAGAATAGTAATAAGAAAATAAATAAGTCCTTGCGCAAAATTATCGGCCATGCGGAATATACCGAACAGCATTACGAAAAATCCCATTAGGCCGACTACTCCCACGCTTGGAATTAGAAAGATTTCCACTATGATCAATAACAGTCCTATGATGACCAAAAAAAGGGAAATTCCGTAAAACAATTATTGTCCCTCCTCTCTGCCTTTAATTTTAACATATTATTAAGCTTCCACCTAAATTTAAAAGGATTTTTAATTTATATTGTTTTATAATATTTATACTTACTTAGATTATCCTTAGAATACAAATTTTATCAAGCCTTTTCCCTGAGAAATAAAATTAAGTGCAAGTTTATTATTACGCTTGAAATAATGTATAATAAAAGTAGGCCAACCAAGAAAGAGGTGACTCAAGTTGCCGGAAGTCATAAAAATATTGCTTTGGTTAGCAGTAATGATGGGTTTATTCTTTGTGTTCAAAATTTTCTTTTTATTTATCCTGCCCATATTATTGCTGTTGTACGCAGTTTATGCCCTTTATCAAAAATATCTTTACAGAGGTCCCAAACGCATGGGCAACAAATTCGATATTTTCTGGTCCAACTTCCATCGAAGCTACGGGTCCGGCTCCACCAGCCAGCAGTACACGACTGTCATAGATGCCGATAACATGGAGCGCGAATATAAAATTCCCAAAATCTAACCAAAAAACGTATTGAAGATTACAAATATGCTTTCAGGATGGCCAAAATGCTTTCAGATAAGCATCGAATAAATATTTAAGATTTTATTAAAGTGGCTTTTATATGAATAACTGGATGTCGGCCGTCAGTGCATCTTGCAAATATTCCTGGGCTGTCAACACCTCTACTCCGGGCAAAAGTTCTTCCAGCTCAAAGCCCATGACATCCAAGGATAACTTGCAAGCGAAAAAGTTTGCTCCTTTTTTTTGGGCGTTATGCAGAAAATCATTGAGGTCGGGGGAATCATGGTCCTTCATCATCTCCTGCAGCATGGCTTTTCCCAAGCCGGCCAGGTTTAAACGCGATAAAGGCAGTTCATCCGCTCCCTGAGGAGCAACCAGTCCGAACATTTTTTCCCAGGCGGTTTTTTCCTCGGCGGAGATTTTATTCGGATCGCGCAACAAACATAGACCCCAAAAAGCGCAGAAAATATTGACCGTCATTTTCATTTCCAGGGCAGAATTGGCCAGAATCAAAGCGGCTAAAGCTTTGTCATATTCACAGCTGAAGAGAAGCAAGCTTAATTTTTTTCCGGCAATATTGTCGCCGGAATTATTTTTTAAGCACTCCATCCAAATTCACCGCCATTACCGAAATGTTAATTAATATATTTAAATGTATATTTTATATTTTCGGTAAGAAAGCGGTTATTTATGC
>JAAYII010000120.1 GCA_012523535.1 Peptococcaceae bacterium | reverse complement strand
GTGCTCAGGTCAGTACGGCCAAGCTAAAAGAAGCAGCGGAAATTTCAGCTGAACCGGGCAGAGGAACTCATAACCTTAACGTTCCGATTAGCGGGGCGGCTGTTTTTGATGCCATTATGGCAGCAGATGCACTGGGCAAAAGAGTCAAAAGCGGGCAGCCGTTAGTTTAAGTTCTGACTCTTAAGCATACGTCAAAAGCTTTAAGCCCATCCCGGAAGGCTTTTGCACTAATTTTCATTAATTATGAATAAGAATTGGGGATATGAAGATTAACATAAGTAATGAGGAGTGAGTGCAAATGAGCGTAAACGTGTTTCAAAAAGATCCCTACCTTGCCGCCAAAGAGGTGGATCCTAAACCGCTTCCTATTGAACCCTTTGATAAGGAATGGGGCGTGGGTCTTTCAGGCAACACGCCGGAACCGTCACCGTTCCCGCGCATCAACCGTATTTTGAGTAAAACCCAGAAAACCACCAACGGCTTTGTATCTCCGGAACGGGCCGAACTGGTAACTCAAGCTTATTTAGAGCATCCGGAAGAGCCCCAGATTATTAAGTGCGCTTACGGTATTAAAAAAGTACTGGAAAATGTTCCTTTATACGTCTATGATGATGAGTTGATTGTCGGAGGCTTGGGCTGTGATAAAAAAGGGGCTCCTGTCCATCCCGAATTTGGTTTGAACTGGGTAGTGGATGAAATGCGGGATGGACTCATGGATTACAGCGAGAAACGTACCCATGACTATTTCAGCTATACCAAGGAAACCCAAGACCGTTTGGAAGCATTAAGGGATTTTTGGAACGGTCATACAGTGGAGGATTTGACCAATGCTTTGGTGACCGAGGAGGAACTGAAAGGATCCCATGCCGGCAAAGGTGTATTTTTTGCCGATGCCTATGTTTTTTGCGGAGCGGGACACTTGGGGTTAGACTATAACCGGCTTTTCAAATTAGGTTTTGGCGGTATCCGCAAAGAAATCGAAGAAAAGATGGCGGCCCTTGATCTGAGCAATCCCAAGGATTTGGAGAAGCGTACTTTCTATCGTGCCGCTTTGCTGGCCAATGAGGGTTCTATCAATCATTGCAAGCGTTATGCAGCCTTATTGGAAGAGAAAGCCGTCGCTACTACCGATCCCGTGCGAGCAGGCGAACTTAAAAAAATGGCTGAAAACTGCGCCTGGATCGCAGAAAATCCGCCGCGAACTTTCTGGGAAGCCATTCAATTGGTTCATTTGGCCAACTGCATGATTTTAATTGAATGTAACGGACACTCCATTTCATATGGCCGTTTTGACCAGTATATGTATCCATTTTATAAGAATGATATCGAGAAGGGCATTGCTACCCGGGAACAAATGCAGGAACTTATTGAAAATTTCTTCCTTAAGATTTGGGATCTGAACAAACTTCGCAGCCATATACTGATTAAAACCTTCGGCAACGGAGGAATTGGCGGCCCGGCACTTACCGTAGGCGGCATTTTACCCAATGGTAAGGACGGAACCAATGATCTGACCTTTATGGTATTGGATGCCCATGCCCATGTGCGGGTACCCAACCCCTGGCTGGCAGTCCGCGTACATGCCAGCACCCCTTGGGAATTGAAGGTCAAGGTGGCCAACTGCATTCGTTTAGGTGCCGGAGAACCCAAAATCTTTAATGATGACGTGACCATTCCCAGCATGTTGTCTTCGGGCATCGATCTTGTGGAAGCCCGTGACTATCAAGTAGTGGGTTGTGTTGAACCCGATGTTACCGGCAAAACATATGGTTGGCACGACTGCGGTCATATGAACATGGCCAAGGTACTGGAACTGGCCATCAATGACGGCCGTTGTTTCCACTGCGGTGACAGCTGTCCTCGTTGGGAAGTTTGTGGAAAACAGGGCAAGCGCTTAGGGCTGCAAACCGGCAGTTTGGCTGATATGACTTCTTTTGAACAAGTTAAAGAAGCTTATGATAAACAAATGAAATATTGGTGTGACCGCATGATTGCCTATTTAAACGCTGTGGATATGGCTCATCAGGCCCTTAGGCCTCTGCCCTTCCTGTCCACCGTCATGGACGGCTGTATAGAAAAAGGTGTGGATGTCACTATGGGCGGCACCAAATATAACTTCAGCGGTCCGCAAGGTATTGGTATCGGTACTGTTGGTGACGGCTTGGCAACAATTAAACAGCTCGTATTTGATGAGAAAAAGATTACCGGTCGCGAGCTGCTGGATGCAGTGGAAGCCAACTGGGTTGGCTATGAACCCTTGTATGCCTTGATCAACAGCGATTATGTCCACCATTACGGCAATGACGATGATTATGCGGACGAATTGACCAAATTCGGTATGGACACCTATTGCAAACACATTGAACATCGTCCCAATGCTCGCGGAGGCTTTTTCCAACCTGGCTGTTACAGTGTTACCGTCAATGTTGCCCATGGCAAGAATCAATGGGCTTCCGTCGATGGCCGGGTGGCTTTTGAACCCCTTAGCGATTGCATTAGCCCTGTCCACACTTATTATGGCTCTCATGATATTAAGGGGCCCCTTGCCATTTGCAAGTCCACAACCAAACTTGATCATGCTCGGGCAACCAACGGTACCTTGCTTAACTGGAAGTTTTCTCCTTCGGCTGTTGCCGGTGAGACAGGCAGGGATAACCTGATTGCCCTCATCGATGAATATGTTCAAAGGAAAGGCATGCACAGCCAGTTTTCGGTGGTCAGCCAGGAAACCCTGATTGCTGCCCAGAGAAACCCTGAAAATTATCGGGATTTGTTAGTACGGGTTGCCGGATATTCTGCATATTTTGTGGAGTTGGATAAAGCCCTGCAGGATGATATAATCGGCCGTACCTCCTTATCCTTTGACTAAAGGAGGATAAAAGTGCTGTATAGTTCTTCGGGTGAGCCCCAGGGACTCATCTTCAACATTCAGGAATATACCATCCATGACGGGCCCGGAATCCGCACAGAACTGTTCTTTAAAGGATGTCCTCTCCGCTGCAAGTGGTGCAGCAATCCTGAAGGGATTGTTGCCACCGCCCAGCTGGGAGTACGTCCCGATAAGTGTCTTTCCTTGGAAAAATGCGGCTATTGCCTTAAAGGTTGTCCGCTGCAAGAAAATTCCCCTATTAAACATGATCAAAACGGCGTTTTATCGGCAGTGAACATGGTCGAGGTTTGTAAAGACTGTCTAAAATGTGCCGATATATGTCCCAGCAGGGCTATCACGCTATGGGGAAAACGTTACACGGTGCCGGAGCTGATGAAAATTATTTTAAATTATCGCAATTTTTATCTTAAATCCGGCGGTGGAGTAACTTTAAGCGGCGGTGAGGTTATGCTGCAATGGGAATTTGCCTCCCTATTGTTAAAGGAGTGCAAAAAGAATTCCATCCATACCTGCGTAGAATCTGCCTTGCACTGTCCCACTGAACATATGGAGGCCGTATATGAGAATACGGACTTAGTGATTACCGATATCAAGCATATGAATTCGGCCAAGCATAAACAATTTACCGGGGTTGGCAATGAGCTTATCTTAAAAAACATTCGCCGCACGGTGGAACTCAATAAACCTTTGGTTATTCGAACTCCGGTGGTAGCCGATTACAATAACGATGAAGAGAATATTCGCGCCATAGGAGCATTTCTGCGGGACGAGCTTGGCGGGCGTATTCTTCAATATCAGTTGTTGCCTTATCGCAAGTTGGGTACGGAGAAATATAAAACCTTGGGTATTCCTTATCCCATGGGAGATTATGTACCGCCTGAACGCCAGGTCTGGGAGGCCAATATAAGAGAATTGGTGTCTATTTTAAGAACTGAATTTGGTTTGCCGGCCGTACCGGGTGCCAATTATAAATTGCCTGTTTAAAGATGTCTGTCTTATAAAAACTCCCTAAAATTTGAATCCGAACTGGGGTTCGGCCCAAAAATGTACGCAACATGATAGGTCAGTCGGTTTGACCCCCAGGTCTCTTCTTTTGGATTAGAAAGAGTAGGAGGAGAGTAAGATGGATCTAAGCCTTCAAGACGCTCTTAAAATAACCCGGGCTTGTGAGGAAAAAGCCAGAGAAATGAATGTACCAGTGGTTATAACCGTAGTTGACCAAGGCGGTAATTATTTGGCCCTTCATCGTATGGATAATGCACCTGTGGGGTGTATCCAGATTTCAATGGGCAAGGCCTATACCGCCGCGGTTTTAAAAACGGCTACCGACAAATTAAGCCATGTATGCCAGCCCGGCCAAGAACTCTATGGTCTCCAAATACTAAACGGCGGTCAATTTGTTATTTTTGGAGGAGGATTCCCTTTAGTTAAAGCTGACAAGGTTATTGGAGCACTTGGAGTAAGCGGCGGCTCAGTGGCGGAAGATATGGAGATTGCCCGCGCCGGGATAGAAGCTTTTGGAGAGTGAATGGTTTGAATAAAGAAAACAAGTCGGAAACAAAACAATTAGAAGGAATTATATTTAATATTCAGCGCTTTACCGTTCATGACGGTCCCGGAATCAGAACTGAAATATTTTTTAAAGGATGTCCGCTTAAATGTAAATGGTGTAGTAACCCGGAAAGTATTAATGCTAACACGGAAATCGGCGTCTATGCCAACCGATGCATTGGTACGGATAAATGCGGGCTTTGCCTGACCACTTGTCCTGAAAGCCCCAAACCTTTTATTATTGAGGACAAAACAGTAACCACCATTAACCGGCAAACCTGTGTGGCCTGCGGAAAATGTGCCGACGCCTGCCCGGCCAACGCCTTGGTAATTTGGGGCAAAAAAATGACGGTGCCTGAGGTTATGGAAGTGATCTTAAAAGATATGCCCTATTACCAAAAGTCAGGAGGAGGAGTTACTTTATCCGGCGGCGAAGTTCTGCTTCAATGGAGATTCGCCCGGGAATTACTCAAGGAATGTAGAAAACATGGCATTCATACCTGCGTAGAGTCTTCCCTGCATATAAAACCGGAAATTTTAGAGGAGATTCTTCCCTTTATCGATTTGGTAATTACCGATATAAAACACATGGATTCTGCCCAGCATTTAATAAATTCAGGTGTTGGCAATGAACTTATCTTGGAAAATATTAAAAGAGTAGTCCTATCAAACTCTCCTCTTATTATCCGTATACCTGTCATTCCCGATCATAACAACAGTGAAGACAATATTCGTGCTACGGCAGAATTTATCAGAAAAGAGTTAAACAATAGGGTTTTACAGGTGCAGTTATTACCTTATCGCCAACTGGGAACTGAAAAGTACGCATCTTTAGGATTAAAATATCCGATGCCTGACAATGCTGTAGTGGAACGAAGCGTATGGGAGAAAAATATTAAAGAACTGGCGGAAATAATGAAGACTTACAAGATTCCTGCAGTTGCGGGTACTACAACCTCGGTTAAAACTTGAAGTTAACACTTGAGCTAATTGCCATAGGAGTCCGGGAAGTCCGGTTTTACAGAAAATACTTGTCAAAAATATATTTTCATATTTAAATTAAGCCATGAGCGAAACCCCCGCTTCATTGGCTTATTTTTTTGCAGATAATTTCCTAAAAAGAATTGCGACCCCAAATACCTGTTGAAGTAGACTAAAAAAGATAAAAGGAGTAGAGAAATAATGTCAAATATTAACCAGCCCTATACTCAAAAGACTTATCGTTGGGTGATCCTCGCAGTATTTGGCCTAATCAGCGTAACCGGCACTTTTGCTCAATACCAAGTAGCGGCACTGGCCTACCAGATTATTCCTATGTATAAACTAAATTCCATGCAGTTTGCCAGTCTTATTTCCGTGCCAATGCTTGGTACATTTTTGCTTAGCCTGGGAGCTGGAGCCTTGGCAGATCGTTTCGGAGTAAAACAAGTTGTAACGGCAGGTGCGTTTATCTCTGTAGCAGCTGCTTTTTTGCGGGTGTTCGCTAATAATTATTTGGGATTCTTGCTCTGCATGCTGTTAATGGCCACTGTAATGTCCATGCAAAACGCCAATGCCTCAAAATATTTGGGAATGTGGTTCTCCAAAGAGCAAATGGGGACGGCTATAGGAGCCTTTTATGTTTGTAATATGCTTGGGATATCCATAGGCTTGGCTACGAGTGCCCTTTTTCCCTCCGTGCGAAGCGCTTTTTTGGCTGCTGCCTTCATTATGCTGGGGGCTGCCTTATTATGGCTGATTTTGGCAAAAAACAAACCGGCAGGTGCCCCTGAGTTACCGGTAATGCCGGTGTTAAGATACGTAAAGGTTGCGGCTCGCAGCAGAGTAATTTGGCTGGCCGGGGCAACAGCCGGTTTATATATGGCCGGTAGTGTAGCCTTTAATACATTTCTCCCCACCGCACTCAATGTTGTAAAACAAGCTGACCCTGTTACTGCCGGGGCTATGGCTGCTGCCTTGACCTTGGGCAATACAATAGGCAGTCTTTTGGGTCCGGTTCTGGTTGATCGTATCGGGCTAATAAAACCGGTTGTCATACCTTTCACCATAATTGGAGCGGTAGTTCTCTATTTTGGCTGGGTGGCGCCGGTAGGAACAATTATGTCCGTTTGTTTGTTTATCGGCGGACTGTTTGCCGGGGGATCCCTTCCCATAGCTTTGTCATTCCCTATGCGCTTAAAGGAAATCGGTCCTACCTATGCCGGAAGCGCAGGGGGGATTATCAGCATGCTTCAAATGGCAGGCGCCTTTTTTATTCCCACCTTTATTTTAGCGCCGATGGCTGAAATAAATTATGGTTTCATTTTCTTGGCCAGTGTCTTGCTGATCTTTGCGGTAGTCATTGTTTATATCTTCATTCCCGAAGTCGGCCTGAAAGCGCAGTCCGGCCGGCAGCATTCCCAAATAACCTCAAGCGATTAACTAAATTGGATTAACTAAATTGCTTGGCTTAATTATTTAAAGTGAAAACCTTAATTATTTGCTGACGGTCTCAAATTTAGAATTTTGGCTTTTTTCTCTTAAGCGAATGGTGGGCAAGAAGATAGTGACCGGAGCTATAAGGAAGAAAGCAAGACTGGCCAAGATAAAGAGTAAATCGTAATTTTGGCCGGCGATAGCACTTATGACAAAGGTTGGTATAAAGAAAGCTCCGGAAACCTGCATCATGTTAATAATACCGCCGGCACTGCCGGCATAAACTGGGCCTATTTCTTTGAACCTTAAAGGAAGAGTATTTATATTGGGAAGGATAGCTCCTGTTAATGTTCCGCCTAGAAGCAGGAAAATACCCATAAGGGCTCCAACCGGAGTTATCCAAGATAAAAATGTAAAAGCCGCTCCCGTTATTGCCAAAGCAATAATTACGGGCTTCATGGTTCCTATCCTATCCACCAGCAGTGGTCCGATAAAGCCGCCGATCATATTGCCCAGGGTAAAAACAGATGTCCAAAACCCGGCTGCGGAAGGGGAAATGCCGTGGACGGAATTTAGAGCAGCAGGCAGGAAACCGGTAAAACTTAAGGTTGCCCCCATATAAAGCATGGCCAGGAATCCCCCCAGCCAGACATTTTTGGAGCGTATGGCCACTTTGGTATATCTAATCAGTGGCATAGGAGGGGGCAATGATACGCCCGCCGGTTTTTCTTTGGCTAAGATGATCCATATTAAGCATAAGGCCAGCATTAGAAAAGCGGACGTTAGGAAAGCGCTGGAAATCGAAGGAAAGTAGGTAGTAACATTTAAACTGACTGTGTTGCCTGCCATGCCGATGAAAAAAAAGATACCGAAAGCCACACCGATTTGTTCTTTCGGAAACCAGAGACCGACCAATTTGGCAAAATTGGCTCCCACAAACGGCATTAAAAGACCCATCATTAACATGCATAAAAAAAGTTCCAGGTAATTGTCAGCTAATACCCGCAAAAATAAAGCAGTTGTTCCAATAAGCAAACCAACGGAAATTACTCTTTTTATACCGAAACGGTCCCCCAAAGATCCGGCGAAAAGGCAAAAAAAGACGGCCGCCAACATTGGGGCATTAAGGATACTGGAGTATTGGGACGGGGTCAGCCCGTATTGGGGAATTAATTCATAGGCTAAGGCAGCCACCTGAAATTGACAAGCATTAAACATAAAGTTGATGATGGACACTAAAAGCAAAATAACCCAGCGATAATTGGAAAAAGCTTGTGTTTTTTCTGGCATAACCATTACTCCTTTTATGCTTATTGTATTTTCCATAATTTAGAACTTTATTTCATATTCGATTATTATCAACCAGTTTT
>JAAYII010000119.1 GCA_012523535.1 Peptococcaceae bacterium | reverse complement strand
GCTTCGGTGAGGATAAGGGCGCGTTCAGCGGTAAAAACCACCACCCGGTCCCGGATACGTTCCCTCAGGCGTTGCATACGCTCGGTCACAGGTCTGTAAGTATACATTTCTTTTCCTCCTTGTCCAATATACCTTATTCATCGTCCGCATCTGTTTATTGGAGATCATTCTTTTTAAATACCGTAGAAATTTATAGAAAATTTTATTGCAAAACTAATGCCAAATTGGAATACAGCCTGGGATCGACCTGACAGGGCATTTGGGACGTCTGAAAAAGTAAATGTTTAATTAAGAGTTCAATTTAAATACTTTTGGGGTTTAATTAATAAAGCAAGGGTTCAAAATTTGAGCAAAAAGGGACAGCAGAATTGTTCTTATGCGCCTACAGCGGCTAAGAACAATTTCTCTGTCCCCTTGTTTTTAAGATTAAAATGTTTATGAGATATTAAGTTTAAGAATTATTTGGCGTTGATTGTTGCACTCTTTTTCTTAGCGCCGAAACCGCTTGCTATTAGCGAGAGTACCAGGATAACGGCGAAAACTACAGCGCTGACAGCGAAAGCAGGTTTGCCTTCACCGCCGACCACGTTAAGAACAGGTGCATAAACAAGCGGTTGGGCAAATTGGCCTAAGCCTTGGCAAGCCGCTGCTAAGCCCAGTCCTGTTGCAGCCGCTATCGGACCGGCGGCATCTGTAATTTTGCCATAAGTACCGGGGATAATAATTCCCATACCGAGCCCGACTAAGAAAGTACCTAAAATAATCATCAGGAGGTTAACCGAGAAGAAGGCCAGGGCAAATCCTACCGTCGAAAGTAAATAGCCGAAGGAAAGAGTAAAGCCCTTTAAGCCTTTAACCAGGTTGCCAAAGATAATTCCACCCAAAAATCCACCGAAAGTATACAGAGTAAGAGAAATACCGGCGCTGGCGGCATCTCCGAAACCATTGCCGACGATTGCCACAGCATTGTTGGTAACTATTGACATGAGTATGCAGTTGACGATCAAATAAACTACCACATAGCCGTAGACAATGGCGGGAAGTTGAACCTTTTCTTGTTCTTGCGCGCTTCTTTTTTCAGGTTCGGGCAGGAAGAAGAAGACAATAAGGAAGACAATAACTGCTGAGAAATAAGCCAAGAAACAATAATGCCAATCAATTTTGGCCAAATAGCCGCCTACCATTTGGAAAGCCATGCCTCCGAAGCAGGCAACAGTTACATTTAAGCCCAGCATTCTATTGCGTTTTACAGGATCTTCGTAGTAGACATGATTAATAACCGATACTCCCATGGGGAGAAAGATTCCAACGGCCAAACCTAAAATGCCGCGACATACTAGAATCGGACCTATATCATTAAGCCAGAAAGGAACAACACCGCCGACTAAAAACAGAGCGCTGGCAATAAAAAACATGGTTCTAATCTTGAAAATACGTTCCAGTTTGCCATAAAAGATGGACAGAACTACTTGAAATACCTGAGGAAGTGTTGAAATCATCATTACAGTTGCCGGGGCGACATCCGGCATGGCGGCCATAATATCAGCCAGGGCCGGAGAAGCGGCTCCGCCTCCGATATCTTGGACCCCAATAGCCAAGATGGCGATTGTTAACATGAGTCCTGATGTTTTTTTTGGCATTTTTTTTCTTCCCTTCATTAATTTAGTATTGGCCAGGCAGGGGTTTTCACAAATTTAAGCTTAGTGCCAATCAAAATGTTATTTCTTGTTTTATGCTATTGTTAGTTATTTATTAAATCTCCCCTCCCTTCTGATAGTCTAATTTAATTTGTGAAAATCTCCTGCTTGGATGAATTACTACTGAATTTTATCGGGTTAGGAGGGTTAGAAATTTGTATTGTTTAAATCATCAGCTCATTTCTTCTGATGATATCATCTTGCAGGTCACGTCCCAGTTCTACGAAGTAGGCGGAATAACCGGCAATGCGGACAACCAAGTCGCGGTATTTTTCAGGTTCTTTTTGCGCCGCCCGTAAAGTGGCCGTATCGACGATGTTAAACTGGACTTCCATACCGCCGTTCTCAAAATAGGTCTTGGTCATGTCACGTAATTTATTAACCCCT
>JAAYII010000118.1 GCA_012523535.1 Peptococcaceae bacterium | reverse complement strand
GAGGAACCGTCATTACCTTCGGGGCTTCATGAGGCTCGACCTCTTTACTGCGCAGTTCGCCGTGGAAGCAGATAAAGAACATTCTAAACATGTAAAAGGCGGTCAAAAAAGCGGTTAGAACAGCCATTATAAACAAAACGGAATATACCGCCTGGAATGGACCATAAGCATGGCCTGAAAAGCTGGAGGCAGCAAAAGTTACTTCCAAGATAAGATCTTTGCTGAAGAAACCCGCAAAGGGGAATATTCCTGCAATAGCCAGGCAGGCGATTAAAAAGGTCCAATAGGTAACCGGCATATATTTTTTCAAACCGCCGTACTTCCAAATACTGGCTTCATTATGCATGGCGTGCAACACACAGCCTGCCCCCAGGAATAACAAGGCTTTGAAGAAGGCATGGGTCATCAGATGGAACATGCTGGCGGTCAAACTGGCTGCACCCAAAGCCAACATCATATACCCGAGCTGGGATATAGTAGAGTAGGCCAAGATTTTTTTCATTTCCGTTTGGGTTATGGCAATAGTAGCGGCAAACAAGGCGGTAAAGGCTCCGATTATTGCTACAAATAAAAGGGCTGACGGAAGAGTGATAAACAGGGTTAGAATTCTGCCCACCAAATAAACCCCGGCTACAACCATGGTGGCGGCATGGATTAAAGCACTGACCGGGGTCGGTCCTTCCATGGCATCCGGCAGCCACACATGGAACGGAAACTGGCCTGATTTGGCCATGGGCCCCAGGAATAAAATTATGGCAATGGTAGTCAGTCCCGCTGCAGTTAAGCCTGTATACTGCGTGAAGTTAGGAATCATGGCGCTTAACTGCTGGAGATCAAGGGTTCCGAAGTTAATCTGGAGCAAAATAATTCCCAACAGCAAGCCAAAGTCTCCTGCCCTGCAGGTAATAAAGGCTTTTTTAGCCGCTGCGGAAGCTGATATTTTCCCGTACCAGAAACCGATCAATAAATAAGAACAGAGGCCAACCAGTTCCCAAAAAACAAACATTATGAGCAGATTGGGCGCAATTACCAGCCCCAGCATAGAAGCGGCAAACAGGGAAACATAGGCGAAAAACCTGGCAAATCCAGGGTCCCCGTGCATGTAGCCCAGGGAATAAATTTGAACCAGAGTGGTGATTAAAGTAACCACCAGGAGCATCATAACCGAAACATTGTCGATCAGAGTGCCAATCTCAATGCTTAAACCCGGCATACTAAACCAGGTAACAACAGCCTTTACAGGATGTTCAAGAAAATTGTCGCCTTGCCCGATGACTCCGATACCAATAATTAATGACATGATCAATGAAAGCACAATAGCGACAATCGAGATAGCGGCGCTGAATTTGATCATCTTCTTGGTAAAAAGAGTGATTACGGCAAAGGCCAAAGCCGGGAAAAAAGGAATCAACCAGGCATGATTAAGAGCAAACGCAAACATTTAGATTTTTACACCTGCCTTTACTACCAAAATCGGACTACCATTTAAGCCAATCATAATCTTGAACATCCGTTGACGTTCTCTGACGGTAAATGGAAATAATAAGCGCCAGCCCTACGGCTACTTCCGCCGCAGCCAAGGCAATTACAAAAATGGCAAAAACATGGCCGGTGAGCGCCGTCCCGGCGGCCGTATACCTGTTAAAAGCAACAAGATTGATGTTTACTGCGGAAAACATAATTTCAATGCCCATTAAAACGGCAATCACATTCTTTTTGGCTAAAACGGCGAACAGCCCGATAAAAAACAGCGTCCCGCTTAAGATGAGGAAATGTTCCAGCCCTATAGTTAAAATTTTATCCATCAAAATATCGATCATGAGGATTTCTTCACCCCTTTTACGATTACAATCGCTCCCACCATAGCCGTTAGCAGAAGAACTGCCGTTACTTCAAAACCTACAACATATTTACTTAGCATTAAATCGGCAATAGCTCTAACCGTCGTTTCCGGTGGATTTAGATTGGACAACGGCCATACCGTTATAACTACCGTTACGGCATTGATTACTATAAATAAAAGGAGCAAAACAGCAGCCGGAATCGCATTCTTGGAAAATGGATTTGTCTTTTTCGGATCACCCTTCATGGTAAACATAATACCAAAGATGATAAAAACGGTAATCGCTCCGGCATAAACCAAAACCTGGACTGCCGCCAAAAAATCGGCATGCAAAAGGATATATACAGCGGCCACACCCACAAAAGAAACCAGCATTAACAAGGCACTATGAAAAATATTCTTATTGATGACCATCATTAACGCCGATCCTAATGTTATGAAGGCAATTAAATAAAACATTGCCGCCATCGCCATTTATGCCTCACTCCCCTCTTCCCGGTCTTCCTGGGCAACCGGCTTTTCCGTTTCTACTCCAACTTCGGGAGGTTGATATTGATAAAGCACTTTCTCCAGGTCCTGACGAAAATAAACCGCGTTTTCGAATTCCTGGGTATTATACAAAGCTTCCTGCTGGCAAGCCTCAACACAAAATCCGCAGTAAAGACAGCTTGCCATATTCATGCTATACTTGCCCAATTTGCGCTTGTTATTTTCATCCTTAAAGCTTTCAACCGTTATAATACCGTTGGGGCAAGCGTTGGCACAAAGTCCGCAGGCCGTGCATTTTTCCGGTATCAGATTAAAAGAACCGCGGAAACGTTTGGGCAAAACCGGCCTTTCTTCAGGGTATTGCTGAGTAATCTTCTTGCCAAAGAAATGTCTGATAGTTATCGATAATCCTTTTAAAAGCCCCGTTCCATACATAATTTCACCACCTTACCCTGTAATTGCCTGGAAGACATAATAGCCTACGCCGGTCAAAAGGATATTTAACAGAGAAACCGGTATCAAAACTTTCCAACCAAAATGCATTAAGCTCTCGATCCTGACTCTGGGGAAAGTCCATCTCACCCACATAAAGAGGAAAATCATAAAGTATATTTTAAGCATCATCCAGACAAAGCCAGGAATAAAGGTCAAACCGAACAGAGGGTTCCAACCCCCCAAAAACATAATGGCCGCAATGGCTGAAACAGCCACTAAATGAGTGTATTCAGCCACCATAAACAGCGCATAGCGTATCCCTGAATATTCAAGAAAATATCCGGCCACCAATTCTTGTTCTCCTTCGGATAAGTCCAAGGGGCCCCGGTTAGGCTCGGCTATGGAAGAAATAAAGTAGCATAAAAAAGCAATAATCTGGGGGAATACAAACCAGACGTTTTTCTGGGCCTCATTAATATCCGAGAGATTAAGTGAACCGGCCAACATAATAACTCCCAGCAAAGAGAAAGCCATGGGGATTTCATAACTGATCATCTGGGCGGCGGTTCTCATTCCGCCCAAAAGGGAGTACTTGTTGTTGGAACCAAAACCGGCCATGATAAAAGCGATTGTCCCTGTGGAACCTATGGCAATAAAATAGAAAATACCAATATTTAAATCTTCCAGCACCAAACCTTTGCCCAGCGGAATAACCGCCCAAGCCATAATGGCAGTAATAAAGGAGCAAATACTGGCAATTTTAAAGACCGGTAAATCAACCGCTTCAGGTATAGTATCTTCCTTGCCCCAACATTTTACGATATCTACCGGTAACTGGAAAAAGCCTGCCGGTCCCAAGCGATTGGGTCCAAGGCGCATGGCATAAAAAGCGCTGAACTTTCGTTCCAGCCAAACCAGGACAATCAAATTGCAGAGGACAAAAATTATAACAATCAAAACCAGAATTATTTTAATAAAAATTTCCGCAGCCAAAGTCGGTATTCCTATCCCACCGGTCAGCCAATTTCTGAAAATATCGACCCACACAAGAAAAATATCCATATTTTCCTCCATTATTCCTTGTTTTTGTCCGCTAGCGATCAATTTCACCCAAAATAATGTCCAAAGAGGCAAAAGCGACAACTGCATCCTGCAGGTGCAGTCCTACGGCCATTTCCTCAAATATGGCCACATTGGTAAAACAAGGAGAATAAATTCTTAAGCGATAGGGTTTATTGGAGCCGTCACTGACAATATAGAAACCCAAATTTCCTTTGGAATGTTCTATGCGGTGAAAAACTTCCCCAGCCGGAGGTTTAATCACTTTAGGCACCTTGGCCATCACCGGACCTTCCGGAATATCCCTGTAAGCCTGCTCCAAAATTTTGACACTCTCCGCCATTTCCTCTACCCGTACCATATAGCGGTCAAAAGTGTCACCGTTTTTTCCCAGGGGAACCTTGAATTTAAACCGGTCATATATCCCATAGGGCTCATCCCGGCGCAAATCATAATCAATCCCCGAAGCTCTGGCTATAGGGCCCGTGATCCCATAATCCAAAACCTTTTCCGCCGACAAAGGTGCTATTCCTTTTGTCCGAGATTGAAATATTTCATTGCCGGTCAGAATCCCATGATATTCCTCAATGGCCTTGGGCATAATATCCAAAAATTTACGCAGGGCGGGCATAAATTCTTCGTTTAAATCGGCGGCAACCCCGCCTATTCTCATATAATTGGGCATCATTCTGTTGCCCGCCGCCATCTCGAAGAGATCAAGGATGGTATCTCTGTCTCGGAAACCATAAGTCCAAGGGGTAAATCCGGCCATATCCAAAGCCATGGAAGACCAAAAAACAAGATGGCTGGCAATACGCTGCAGTTCACACATAATAACCCTGATATACTGGGCCCTTTCCGGTATCTGGTCCGAAATGCCCATCAGCTCTTCTACCGCCTGCACATAGGCCGTCTCATTGAGCATACCCGATACATAATCCAAACGCCCGGTATAGGGTATAAACTGGGTATAGGTTCGGGATTCGGCCAGTTTTTCCATCCCGCGGTGCAAATAACCCAAGTGGTTAACACATTTGGTTATATATTCACCGTCCAAAGTAAACACTGCCCTGAACACACCATGGGTGCTGGGATGATGAGGGCCGAAATTGATCTGCATTTCCTGAGTTTTAATTAACTCTTGTTTCAGTGCCATGTCTTACACCTCAAATCCGTTAATCAAAAGGTGTTACTCGTCAGCTTCCATCCGGAAATCCTTGCGCAAGGGATGTCCGACAAAGTCATCCGGCAATAGAATGCGACGCAGATCCGGATGGTCCGTAAAAATAATCCCCATCAAATCATATACTTCCCTTTCCTGAACCTGGGCAGCTTTCCAAATGGAACTTACCGACGGAACCCAACAAGGTTCTTCTTTACCTATCTCCACCTTAACCGTTAAATAATGCCTATACTCCAGGGAAGTCAAATGGTATACCACCGTAAAGTTTTGCGGATAGTCTACCGAAGTAAGATTAATTAAATAATTGAATTTATACTGCTCATTATCCCTTAACTCCCTCATGGTTTCCACCAGATGGGAACGGGGAACCTTAATGGATCGTCCGGTATTATCCTCGAAAACTTGAGCCTCAACCCCGATTTTTTTTTGCAGCAGCTCAACCAGTGCCTGGCGGTCAATAGTTTTTCCCATAATTCTCCAACTTCTCCTTATACTGTTCGGCAAAAGCCTTGGGATTAGCCACTTTTTTGCGCAATTGCAACAACCCGTAAAACAGAGCCTCAGGCCGTGGAGGACAACCCGGAACATAAATATCTACGGGCAGAAAAGTATCCGCGCCTTGAACCACACTGTAGGAATCTTTAAAAGGACCGCCACTTATGGCACAACTGCCCATGGCCATCACATATTTAGGTTCAGCCATTTGCTCGTAAAGCCTTAAAACCAAAGGCTGCATTTTTTTGGTCACCGTACCGGCTACAATCATCAGGTCGCACTGACGCGGGGAAGGTCTAAAGACCTCTGAGCCAAAACGGGCAATATCGTAACGAGCATCCCCAGCAGCCATCATTTCAATAGCGCAACAAGCCAAACCAAAAGTCAGCGGCCAAAAAGAACGGGAACGGCACCAATTCAAGACTGTTTCCACGGTACTCATAATAATTCCTTGAGGAACAACAATATCTTTCCCGTCCTTTGGGCCGCTTATGGGCTTACTTTCCTTTAAGCAATCCATTCCAATGCCCCCTCCTTCCAAGCATAGACAAAACCGATAACTAAAATGGCAATAAAAATAAACATTTCAATTATTCCGAACAAACCCAAATTTTTAAACAACACACCCCAGGGGTAAAGAAAAACCGTTTCTACATCAAATACTAGAAATACCAGAGCATACATAAAATAGCTTATTTTAAACCTGATCCAGGTATCTCCTACGGTTTCAAGACCGCATTCGTAAGTTTGTCTTTTAATAACCGTAGGATGATAGGGGCTTATAATTCTCTGTACCAAAAGCAAGATGACCGGAAAAACTATTCCCCAAATCAGGACTATAAATACTCCGGCATAATTTAAAAGCATTGCCTACTTCCCTCCCATAAGAAATTTATGTATATCACTTACAATAAAAAACAACCCTTATTTAAATAATAGTGCAAGAAACATGCCGATATAATT
>JAAYII010000117.1 GCA_012523535.1 Peptococcaceae bacterium | reverse complement strand
GTAATACTGGCATTGCGGCCCAGGTTTTCACCGGCCGGTCCGATTACGATGCTGGTAACATCTTTGCCAAGAATTTCTTCCAGTTTTTTCTGTGTTTGATGAACCAGCATACCCCATAATTCCTTAGCGGAATGGAAGGTAATTTTGCCGTCATCAATAAAAATAAAGGTTGGTTCCGGGGCTTTGCCTTCAATGATAAAGCCGTCGTAACCCGCAAATTTCAACATAGTGCCAAACCAGCCGCCGATACCGCTCCAACAGTATTGCTCCGGCAGACTGTTGGGTGAAATGGAACACATGGTGCTCCGGCCGCCGGTGGGGATACCGGTACTGGTAGTCGGCCCTGTCATGAATATAAGTTTATTTTCCGGATCAAAGGCTTTTACCCCCGGGCCCACTTCATCCCAAAAAATTTTATTGCATACCCCACGTCCGCCAATGAACTTGGGTACGTAATTGAAGGTCGAGACATAGGACACCGTACTGTCCGTAAGGTTAATTCGCGCAATCTTGCCCACATATCCGTAAATTTTATCCATTATTCTCCCCCTCCCCCGGAATAGGCTGATCGCTAAGGCCGATACAACGTACCTGGCAGAATTCCACACAGGCCGGCCCTTCCGGTCTGTTCCGGCAGAGATCGCATTTTAAGGCTTTCCTCGGTTTATCCAAATTAAAGGCTATACGTTTTGGTTCAAAAGGACATGCCTTCCAGCACCGCCTGCAACCGTTGCAGTGCTCCTCATTGATATAGACAATTCCCGTTTCTTCATCAATGCACATGGCACTGTCTTTGCGGGGACAAGCGTTATAGCAAGGATGGTCGAGACATTGCTGGCAGGTATAGACTTTATGCATGTCCTCCGTCATGATTGTATCTCGAACTAAAAAGATTCTCTTTATTGACGGACTGGTTACACCGTCATGAATGAGTCCGCAAACGGCCTCACAGGTCCCACATCCTGCACAGAGTGAAACATCGGCAGGGTACTGGATGATATGTCTGCCGTATTTCCGTTCGTTGTTGCTCACAGCCATAATCTCCTCCTTTCGGTAAAACAACTGCTGTCATGTTACGGATAACAGTGACGAATAAAGTCTTGTGGTATTTTAAGACAGCAGTCCAAAAATACCACCAAGACTTTTTCACCGGTAGAATCCTGTTAAATTTCAACTGCCGTATTGAATCCGCCGTGTATAGCTTCTTTAATTGTGCGAGGAGTCAAGCAGTCCCCTATCAAGTATACTTGGACTCCGTCAGCTTCCAATGCTCGGAAGGCTTCCGCAACAGCTGTCCGCGGCTTAAATCCGAAGGAAAGGACCACCGTATCCGCCGGGATTTCTTCACGATTCCACTTGGAATCGATCACCACGGCTCCGGTCTCCGTAATTTCTTCGAGTTTAACGTTAAATCGCATATCAACCTTATAGTCTTCCAGTAAAAACAGCAGTCCTCTCGGATATTCAGAGGTTACGGTATTATAATCCAACATATCAATCATGGTTACCTTATGCCCGTCTTTGGCCAATTGGAGAGCCGCTTCCGCCCCGGTTGAACCGCCGCCGGCAATAACAACATTTTGTCCAACTTTGGCTTTACCCATATCCACTTCTCCAACCCAGACCACATTTTTCCCGTCAATACCCGGGATTCTCGGTATAATCGGATCCGAGCCAACAGCAACGATAACGGCATCCGGATTCTCAGCCTTCACCTTTTCCACTGTGGCTTCCGTATTGAGTTTAATCGTAACATTCTCGGCCTTTTCGGTCTGTCTAATCAGCCAGGCCAGGTATTGTCTCATATCGGCTTTAATTTTCAGCCCGGCTGCCAAGCGCAAATTGCCTCCAAGTTCACTGTTCTTTTCAAACAGGACAACCTCATGCCCTCTTTGGGAAGCGGTTAGGGCCGCCTGCATACCGCCCGGTCCTCCACCGACGACGACAACCTTCTTTTTAACTTCCGCTTTGGGGAACGGGACATAGGTCAGTTCTCTTCCCAGAATCGGGTTAACTGCACAGCGGATGGGATAAAAATTGGCGGTCAATTTATTGCAAGTATGGCAACGTAGGCAGGGACGAATATCTTCTTCTTGGCCACGGCTGGCCTTGTTGACAATCTCAGGATCCACCAAAATAGCCCTGGCCATAGCAACAATATCCGCCTTGCCGGTGGCGATTATTTCTTCAGCTTCATGCATGTTATGAATTGAACCTACGGTCGCAATGGGAACTTTTAAAGCCTTTTTCAGAATTTCAGCCCGGTGCACGTTGTAACAGTGAGGGAAATAAGTAGGCTGAATCATATGAGGAATAATTCTCGACTCATTCAGCAGTCCGGCCGAAACATGCAGTAAATCGATTTTGTCTTCGATCATCTTGACAAATTCAATGGTATCTTCTTCGGTTAAGCCGCCTGGAGCCAACTCATTGGCACTGATCCTCCACTCAATGGCCAGCTTATTGCCAACCCTGGCTCTGATGGCGTCCAAAACCTCAATGGCAAATCTGGCCCTGTTTTCAAGGCTTCCACCATATCTATCCGTTCTCTTATTGGTTAACGGTGATAAAAATTGAGGGATCAAATGTCCATGAGCGGCATGAATCATAATCATTTCCATGCCCGCTCTCAGGCAGTGTTCAGCCGCTGTAGCATAATGTTCGATAACGGTATCAATCATTTCCTGAGTCATTTCTATAACCTGGCGAACTTTCCGGCCTTCTCTTCTCGCCTTGAGCACTTCCATCTCGGCGGGAATATTGCTGGGACCGATTGTTTGTCTGTTATTCAAGACATAACGACCGCAATGGGTCATTTCAATAGACAGTTTTGCCCCATAACGATGAACGTTTTCCACCAAAACGCTTAAGCCGTTGATAACCTTGGGATCATTCAAATTCAATTGAAATTCATGGCCTTTGGCATATTCAAAGTCTATCGGAGACTCACCGATTGTGATAATCCCAGCTCCGCCACGGGCCATATTCTGATAATAAGCAACCATTTCTCTGGTGACATAACCGTCATGACTTGCCAACATATAGCAGGCCGGAGCAAGTTCAATCCTGTTCTTTACCCGTATTTTACCAATTTGAAAAGGGGATAGAACATGTTCAAATTTTCCCATTGCTTTTCATCTCCTCTTATAATTACAATGAATTTTGAAATCCGCAAAATCCAAAACAGAGCTTTAATTAGCCCTATAATAATTCATGATAATATTTTGTAAGCGTTTTCTTTAATACTAAGCTTAATCAGACTGAATGTCAAGAAATTGATATCATAAACCAATGAATTCCTTATACCAATAATAATTCTTAAAATTCGTGAAAAAAATAACTAATTTATGCACTAACAATATAGCAATCAATTTGCATGTGTTATAATATTTGTATCACAATAATTTAATACTCACTCCAAATTAACCCAAAACATTGTAACGATTAAATTGTAACTGATCAAGAATATTGCAACTTCTTTATTTTTTGGATGATTAAAATACCTTTTTCCCCAATGAGAGGATGAATAGAATTGCTTGTTAGTATGCAAATGATTGCAGACAAAATTAAGCATTATAATCCTAAAATGTATATTTCACAATATAGTGAGCCCGAGCTAACCGGGGTAAGACTTTTTAGCAATTTAAATTGCCAAATAGATTCTCATTATGTTTATGTAATTGAATCTCATGACATCCCAAAAGATATTTTCGATCAAGAACGAATCAATATCATAATTGTCGGTGAAGTGGACTTTGCTGAAAATCTTATGAATAATCCGAATCATAATGTAATAATAATCGGCGGGCAGTATGCTTTAGAAGATATATTCAATGAAATATTAAACATTTTTAATTTTTTTAATGATTTTGAAAAAAAGTTGCAGGAATCTTTAATTCATAAAAAAGGTATCAAGGATCTTTTGGATATCAGCTATTCCGTTTTTAATAATCCAATGTATATTATTGATCCAGCATTCATGACCATCACTTGGAGCAAACGATCCCATACAGGTTTAGAAGACTATCAATGGAAAAGTATTGTAGAAAATGGACATACGGATCAGCAATTGATCGATCATCATAAGGCCACCATGATGGGTGAGTATCTAAACAAACAAAGAAAAGCAGTAATTTTCACCAGTGAAAAGTTTTCCTACAGAACAATCTGTTCCAATCTGTGGATTAAAGATAAAAGATTTGGGCGTCTGTCTGTATTAGAGATTGAAAGGCCATTCAACGACAGTGATCTCTACTTGGTCGATTTTTTGACAAAATTCCTTTGTATCGCAGTTCAAAATGATGAATATTATCAACGGACGCATGGCACGTTATATAAATATTTCATTATTGACCAGATTACAGGTAAAAATTATGATAAAAAATTGATTGGATACAACTTAAAACAATTGAATTGGAAAGCAGACGACCCCTATTATGTCTTAAAAGTACATGTTACCGCAAAAGATATTGCCAATTCCACCTTGGAATACCACGGCACTCTAATTAGTCGCATGTTTTTCGGTAGCCGGTTTATTATCTATGAAGATACAATAATCATCGTTATTAATGCCAATAAATGTATTGCTTCCTGGGATAACGCAGTAAATTCCCTGCGAGATTTTTTGAAAAAGAATGGGCTAAAAGGTGGCATGAGTTGCTGCTTCAATAACTTTTATAATCTCAACGATTATTACAAACTTGCCTCCGCCTGTGTCGAGTTGGGAAGCCAAATCAATCCCGAAGAAACATTGTACTTTTTTGAGGATTATGCCATATTCCACATGATTAGACTTTGCTCAGAAAAATATGACTTAACTATGTTTTGTCATCCCAAGGCCATGAAAATATATAAATATGACCAGCGAAATAAAACCGATTATTTATTTACTATTTACACTTATATTCTCAAAGAGAAAAATATTGTTGCAACCTCAAAAAAGCTGGGCATCCACAGAAACTCTCTTGTTTACAGAATAAAGAGAATAAACGAATTATTCCAAGTTGACCTAGACAACTTAAACGAGGAAATCCATTTTATCTTATCTTATAAAATAATCGAATATATGCAAAGAAATTGAAACAAACTTAATAGCAAAAGGAGCTTCTGCTCTTTTTTTTATCACTCGTTTAATCATTGTGCTTTTTGCAATAAGAGTAATTAAACGTTTTATAATTTTTGCACAGTTAATCGAATTCAGAAAAATAATATAATAAACTTCAAATCAATAAATACACTTGTTTCCAAAAATGGAGTTGCTTATCAAAACCGATAAGAATTAAGAATAAAGAATGCAGAAAAAAATTAGGGGAGAGAGAAAATGAAACCTTTAAAACTTGTTACTGTTCTTCTTACTTTAGTAATGCTCCTAAGTCTGGTATTGACTGGGTGCGGCAGCTCCACGCAACAGGATCAGATATCAGCAACTCCACAAGATGACCCGAACAAAGTATACAAATTGAAAGCTAATTACTACTCAGTGGAAAAAGCTCCCCCGGGACAAGGAATGCAAAAGGCTTGTGATCTTGCTACGGAAAGATCTAGCGGCAGACTGCAATTTGAAACCTATTATGCAGGAACTCTAGTCAACAAAAATGATACAATGGCAGCCTTAAAAGCAGGTACAATTGATATTGCAATCGTCGAAGCCACTATGCTGGCTGAGGTCACAGTATTAAATAAAGTTTTTAATGCCTTACTGAAAGAGCCACCACCGGATCGACATGCTAATACTAAAGCTTTTCGGGAATTGATAAAAACTGTTCCTGAACTTAATGACGAACTCGCAAAAATTAATATGAAATGGTTAAGCTGCTTCTCTCTGCCCGGGTATAACCTCCATAGCGTGAAAAAAAAAGTTAAGAGTATCGATGACATTAAAGGCATGAAGATCGAGGCTCACGGTGACGTAGCTAATTATATTAACTCTGTCGGCGGTGCTGCCGTTGAGTTGGATGCTTCGGATTACTATTCCGGACTGGAAAGAAATCTGGTTGATGCTCAAATGGCTCACTGGCCAATCACCGTACTCTACAAAATTCAAGAGCTGGTAACTACCCATACTATTTTTGGCGATAACATTGATAGCGGTGGCCTTTATGCTCCCCCCATGGGTTCACTCATCAACCTTGATACCTGGAACAGCTTGCCGGAAGATCTCCAGCAGATTCTGGTAGAATGCTTCGAGGAAGGCCATGACTACTCGCTAAATCTTGATGATATTATGTTCGCCGATGCAATACAATATGTCCAGGATAAAGGGGATACGATTTACTACATTACTGGCGATTTACGCAAACCGTTTAACGATGCCATGGATCCAATCCTTAATGCTTGGTTTAAAGAATGCAAAGATGCCGGTTATGATGGAGAAAAAGTTTACAACAAGATGCTCGAACTCCAAGCCAAGTATGCTAAGGAAAATAAATAACCAGTATTTTTATAATGTTTAAATGTTCAGTTAAAAACTATCAATATAATTATGTAACAAAATATTATGTAACAAAATTAACAGTTTGGTTGTGAGGTCATTTAAGGCTTCACAGCCAAACTATTTGAACTCCATATTATTAAAGGGAGTTAGGAGTAAATGTACAATAAGATATACGGAACAATAAGAAAATTTCTCGAGATTAATAGTATAATAGCAGGCATCATAATGGTAGCGCTAATGTTTTTTACTACCATTGATGTCATTTTACGTTATCTATATCGCCCCATTGCGGGTGATACCGAAATTGTTGTTCATTTTATCGTCTTAGTTATTTTTCTGGGATTTGCCTGGTGCGCTCTTCAGAATGCCCATATTAAAATCGACGTTTTCAAAAAATTCCCCGTTATGGACCATATCACCTATATTGTCCTCACCATTATGTTCTTCTTCATGTTTTATGTAACAGTCAAGCAAGTTATACTCGTTAAGGAGATGGCAATTACTTCCCAGATACTTCGTATACCAAGGTGGATATTTGTATGTGTTCCCGCTTATGGATTCTTCTTAACCGGAATTGCTACCATTATGCTGGAATTGAACTTTATTAACCGCAGAAGAAAGGAAAAGAGGGACCGACAGTTAAAAACATTGACTGATAAGGAGGACACAAGAGAATGACACCTGAAATGGTTGGATTAATAGGCTTGATAGTTCTTCTCCTTATCATGTTCTGCCGTTTTTGGGTGGGTCCTTCAATGATCTTAGTAAGTTTTATCGGGTCGCTAATCTTGACGGGTTGGGATCCGACAACACAGATCATCGGAAGTGTTCCCTACAGCCAAACTGCAAACTATACAATAGCTTGTATGCCATTGTTTATTCTCATGGGAACAATAT
>JAAYII010000116.1 GCA_012523535.1 Peptococcaceae bacterium | reverse complement strand
GAGTGTATCCCCCTAAGTTCTGTAGTGCTGCACACTTCATGGGGATTATCTTCTGAAGGCACCAGCCTATCAATCACGGCAATAAAAATAACACCGGCAAAGAATGCACTAACCGCTAACCATGAACCGTTTACATCACCCAGGGCTTGAATTAGCGTAATTTTCGCTTCTTGGAGAATCTCAACCATAGAAACATAAATCATGACACCGGCGGAAAAGCCCAAAGAAATCGAAAGAAATTTAGAATTGTCCTTTTTAGTAAAAAACACCAGTATACTGCCTATCCCAGTAGATAATCCGGCCAGCAAGGTTAAAACAAAAGCAAACCAATAACTCATTACTTATTTCCAGCCTCCCCTCTTCCGCGCAACAATTCCTTTCCTAAACGCTGTTAAGATGATTAAGAATAATCCGATAAGCCTTAACAAGATCATCATAACTATACCTGGCACAATTGGCCGGACTGGTAGAAGGAAGATAAATCGTTTCCATTCCTGTCTTCGGATAACAGTACTTGTTATAAAGGGAAGTGGCTTTTTTCCCTGTAGTATAAATCGCTTGGATAGGGCATTGGGATAGAATAATAGAGATATCATTAACAATGGGATTGCGAATACTGTTATCGTCCGCACCCTGGATCTCACAAGTTTTTAACACATCCCATAACGCAATACCATACTTACGTAACATGAGTTTTTTCTCTTCAATTGTTAGCGGTGTTTTTTCAGTTAAGACTTCCGCCAGTACTCGCCAAAAACGGTTTTGGGGATGAGCGTAATAAAACCCTAGTTCCCGTGATTTGGGCGAAGGCATGGTTCCTAATATAAGAATTCTGGAGTCGGCATTAAAATAAGGCGCGATCGTATGTTCTACCTGTTTTCTTGGCATTGGCATTCACTTTTCCATTTCATTTCTACATCCTATTTTAATTTCAGAGCATATTTTTTTTCCACCAATACCGCTAAGAACGCTTTCCTTTGCGGTATATAATATGTTCCATAATCAATACTGCAAGTACACCAACCACAAAACCATTCCCGATTATCGGTCTTAAAGATACGGGAAAAGAGTTAACACCATCCTGAGGGAGGTAGGAAGTAATTATACTCAGCATGATAGGCAAACTCATAATTAAGCCGCTTTCGAATGTAAAACCTCCCTTGATGTCAACGGCAACCAAAAGTCCGGCGGCAATTTGGGAGCACATAATAAAGATTAGTACTATACCGATTATTGCCGAAGGTATGCTGCCCATCAGGGCAATAACTTTAGGTAAAAATGACAACCCCAAAAGACCCAGTGCGGTAGGAATAAGGGTAAATCTCGAAGCAACCCCTGTGGAGACAATAACCCCGGGACTTGAAGAATAATTCACTGGCCCAACAACCCCGAAAATTCCGGCTAAAATGTTAAGTATTCCCGTCAGCGTTATTCCTCTGGTAATTCGCTTCGACATATCACTTGGTTTAAGAATTTCACCGACAGATTGAATGGATCCTAAATCATTAATGGAGAGAGCCAAAAAACCAATTAAAAAGGAAAGCAGGACACTGGCTTCCAAGTCAAAAGAAAAAGATAGGCCCTTAAAAAAACCGGCCAGAAATGGCAGATCAGCCGCCAATGGGAAACTACTTTTAAACAGCAATATATAAAACAAACTTCCAAATAGCATAGCCCAAAGAATCAATGTTGACTTCCAAATACCGCTTAAATATTTATTCACTAAAAATAAGACCAAAACAAAAAGGAAAGAAAATACCAGGTTTTTGGAAGGGCTTGCTTTTCCGGCAGAGGTTGTTATAAGGTCTAGGATTTCGGGGGTAAGAGTAAAAGCAATTAATACCAGAATTGTAGCGACTACTCTGGGCGTAAAAAGAGATCTAAGCCGGGCAAATAACCCTGTTATACTCATTAAAGCCAGGAGGAAACCTCCAATAAAAATTGAGGAATAAACTGCAGCATAGCTACTGCTTGTCGCTGAGGCCACACCAATAAGCAGGACTGTTGCCGGACCAATAACCAGAGGCAAACGATGACCGACAAGAACTTGTAATAACAAAGAAATGCCCGCCATAAAGAACAGTTTTTGCAAATATATGATTTGTTCTCCAGAACTCTCGAAATGAATATCAGCCACAACCTTACCCACGATGATTAAAGTAGGGACAATTATGGCCAACCACTGAATGCTAAAGGCGATTAGCTTTAGAATAGGGGGTTTATCATCTATCCCATATTTGATTTTCGCCTGCGTCAATTATTTCACCTCATCCAATTATGTTATTTCCCTCTTGATCCGTTGATAAAGCTGTTCCCGGTCAAACCAATAATCCCTATAGGGAATCTTGTTGGAGAGCTTATGTGGAGGCATCAGGCTTTCCCCGTAGGTTGTAAAAAAGGTGTCAATCCGAGCCAAGTCAAGAATTGTCGGCCCAATATCGAGAAAAGATGCTGCTTTGGCCGTCTCCTGATAAACAATTCTTTCCGGACTTAGAATATAGAAAGGCACAAATTCCAGGTGCCTGTTTTCTATTTCCAAAGTTGCTTCGCGATATATCTTCTTTTTTAGACCGGGGGTGTGATCTCCAAAAATTAAAATATAAGTTTTCCTGGCCGACTTCAATTCTTCTCTTTTGTTTTTTTCCTCTAACAGGCTATTAACCTTCCTGACAAAAGAATGTATTGTGGTGTCAACATAGGACAAGGAATTGAAATACAGTTTAAGTTCCTTGTTTTTGATTGAATCAAAACGTTTATCCCAATAATAGTTAAGCACGTTGGTAAAACGGCAATGATTGCTCATTGTAATAAGGTAATAAAAAAACGGTTCAACTTGTTCCTTCATTTCCTTCAGCATAAATGCGAATACTTCATGGTCCGGGGCACCCCAGCCGACATGGCGTAGGCCCATTTTTTTTAGGTCATAGAATTCAGCAAAGCCCATACTGGCAAAAGCTTTGTGCCGTTGATAATAGCTGCCTTTATTACCATGAAACACAGCTGTCCGGTAACCGTTTGCGGCCAATATTTTTACGAAAGAGTTTGGATTGTTGTAGCCGGTCAATTTTATGGAAGGATATTTGCTCAAGGGTTCCACGCTGTTAATAATGGAAAATTCCGCATCAGAAGTGCCACCTGCTTTATGATAGTTCATCATATAAGGAAAATAAATGCTCGTATTTTTTAGGGAATCAAGATAAGGCATAACCGGACTGTCTTGGAAATGCAAGTTTACAGAGTTGGCATCCAACGACTCGACTTGGATGGCAATTATATTAGGATTAATATCGGGTTTATTAGACTTATAGCTTAAATCAATTTCGGACCCGGTAATTTCTCTGCTTTTTATTTTTTTTGGCCGGCCATAATCGAACTGACTAATGACCTTTTCTTTATTAAAAAAAAGGCAAAAATCAAGCAGCATATTGATTAAGGTTCCATAGTTGGCGACAACCTTCTGTTCGCTTTGCGGATAGGTTTTAACCAATTGCAGTATCGATTTTCCCCTTAAGGCGTGGCCAAGTTCAAATATTAAAACCAACAGCATGCAAGCAAAAAACAAAGCCGCTAAATTAAATCGAATAACAGGAAGCCGACCCAAATAATTCAACACTAAAAGTGCAATCATAAAGGGTAAATCAATTAAAGCAAGTAGCTGGTTAAAACTCCTGGGGACCGACTTGTATCGAACCAATTCCAGGGATTCCCGGAGAAGCCTAAGACTTTGTCGAAGATGGAGAAAATAATGATAAAAGTTAAAATAGGAAACTCCTATATAAAGAAACAAAACTTCCAATATATAGTAAATAGCCATTCCCACCGGGAAACACAAGACCAGGTAGAGTTTGAACCATAAAGTAATAATTAGAGTAAAAGCAAATTTATATAAAAAGAAAGTGAATTTCCTTTGACCTGTAATAATCAGATTAAAAAAAGTAATCTTAATGACGTTTACCAGTAAAAAAACAATGAGAACTACATAAAACGCCAATTCCATCTTTAACCCGCCATTCTCAATAAAAAAACAATATGTAAACCTGTTTTATATCTCTATACGTAAAATAATATAACGAATAATATAAAGAAATGTCATGTTCATCCGTCCCCGACAAATCTGCCGTCCATCAGTTAAATAATTTACCGGGAAACTGCTTTTCTGTCCCGGGAATATAATATCAAGGGGGGGATGATATGGCTTATTCTATTGTTGTCTCTTTGAGCAACCGCCAATTGTATTTATTAGATAACGGCAGAACCGTCAAAACATATCCGGTTGGCATAGGTAAGGCGGCTACGGCTACACCAACCGGGGTATTTACAATTAGCAACAAGCTAAAAAATCCTGGAGGTCCTTTTGGAGCCTACTGGCTTGGTTTAAGCAAACCCCATTACGGTATTCATGGAACCAATAATCCTTGGTCTATCGGCAAACCCGTCTCCAAAGGCTGTCTTAGGATGTACAACAAAGATATCATTGAGCTCGCCAATTTAATACCGGTGGGGACAAAAGTTACTATTAAGCCTTAGGAAAATCATGCTAAATAGGGTATTGGGTTCTATAAAATTGAGTTCTGCAAAACCAGGTATTATTTTTGGTCTAAGAAATCTTTGATGATTTTGGGAATAGTGGCAATCAGTTGCTCATTATAAGAAACCGCTTCTTCCAGGCTGAATTCTGCTGGATGACCTAAATATCCCTGGGGAGTTATTTCTTTAGCTTTGTCTCCTCCTTGGGCCCAAATTGTTAGCCCCTGCATGGTTGTCATTGAAGAAGGCAGAGATTTAGCCAGCTTAGTGTTTACCAGATCGGGGAAATCCTTAAACATAAGACTGGTTTCCAAGCTTCCGGCATGAATGTCCAGATACTCGGGCGGTAACTCTTTATTTTTATGTCCGGAATAGCTTCCATTATGGATTAGTATATAAGGTTTTGGTTCAGTAATACCTGCCCTTTGCAGGAATGTTTCCGAAGCAATAAAATAAGCCCCAATCTCAAGTTCCTCATAGGCTTTCCGGGCGGCCTCCAATATTGCGGAATTATGCTTGAAGTCCCCGTGAAAATTAAGAATGAATATCTTGTCAAATCCCCACTTTTTCAAACATTCTAAGGAATCACACAGGACTGCAGTCATAGTTTCCGGTTTGACGCAAAAGGAGCCGGCAAATCCATTGGAAGCAACATTAATTCCCCAATAATACGGCGGAGCGATCACGGAATCTATTCCCAAATCCTGCAAGCCTTTTTTTACCAGCTTGCTTTGATTGTATGATAAATAGGTATCCACCCCTAATGGCAAATGAGGCCCATGCTCTTCAATAACAGCGGTTGGAAACAGCACCGGTAATTTCTTGGCCGCGGCCTGTTCCACCTCTTGGTAAGTCATGTCCACCATGGTTTCTTGAAATATTGAGTAGCCCATATGTACCTCCTATTATATTTTTTGCATTTATATTGATTTTACCAAATCTTACTTCAGAAAAAAACTTAATCGCCCACACCATTATGTGCTGCCTAACTAATCCTCCGTAAACACCAGGGTAAAATAACTGGTGGTCTCAATAAAATCATTTCCCAACATAAAAGCGGAATTTGTATTTTCCAAAACCATAAAATCTCTGATACCCCTGTTTTGAGCCCAAAGAAAAGCCGCGCAAAGTGATGCCGGGGAATCGAGGTGATCATTACCCAAACGTTTAAGAGCCTGGTAGTCAAAATTTTGCATATGCTGCAAAGTCTCTTGATCCTTGGCCTGGGCCTCTCTTCCGGTCAAATAATGAGAGAAATCAACGGAAGAGAGCAAAACAGCCTGATGGTTCAAGAAAGGGTACAAAACCTGCAAGAGTTCTTTTACTTCTTCCAAACTTACATTGTAATGTAAAATAAGCGGAACAATTTTTGCTCGTGGTAGAAAAAATCGGACAAAAGGAACTATCACTCCAATGGAATGCTCCTCGGCAAGAATCTCTTCATTTTTAACGGCCACCCCTGCCTCAAGGAGACGGGACACTGCCTCATGATCGGTTTCCACTACCCCGTAAGGGGTTTGCCAACCGTAGTAACCGGTTATTATCCGGGCTCCCTTGTTAGTATGGTTGGGACCGATAATCACAAGCAAGGCAGGTTCCTGAACGGCTAATTCCCGCAGTACCCCCGCTATAAGCCGGCCTGCCAACAAGTGATGCGGCACAACGGCACTTACAATCCTCCCTTTTATCTCATATTTCTTTTCGTTTGGAAATGAAAGATAAGGATGAAATTCACGGGCAGTTATAAAACTGGGATGAGTGGGGGAAAAAACCACATTCCGTCCGGTGTCAGCCTCAAAACTATTCTTTGTTTGGGCGCCGGCCTCAAACATAAAGTCGCTATTCCTGCCTGTATCCGCTTTTATATCTTGGACCTCGGGTTGTTGCCTGCCGCACCCCGTCACGGTGGTCAAAGAGCAACACGACAAGATTACAACTATTGCAAGCAGACAACAACCTGATTTTGCAGCAAAGGATTTTATCATTATTTAATCACAATCCTGTCCCAGTTGCCGCTGGTGTAAACCGCATTGTTTTTAATATTGCTTAAAAGCGGGGCTTCACAACTAAACTCTCCTGGTGAATTGACCCGGGCCAAATAAGTGATCTGATTGCGGCCTTTATCAACCAGGAAACTCAGTTTCTGCCCTTTGACTTCCGAGGGATAGTTCCAATAAAGATCAGGTTTTTCCTTGTAATCATAAGGACGGGGAATATAACTCAAGCCCGCCGGCAGAATATCTACTACCTCATAAATACCGTTCGGCGCCGTATCCCTAATATCGTAAGTGATCACTACTTTAACCAGATTAGTGCGGTCAAAGCTGTTTGTAAGCTTACCGTCTACCATGTAAGAGCGCTTGATTTCGAGATCACCGGCAATTCCCTTTTCGCCGGAGTTTAGAGGTTCGGCATACTTGGTTAAGATTCCCACCTTGCCTTCGATGGATTGAAAACGGATGTGGGATAAATCTTCGGGCAGCAAAGTTAGCTTAAAAAACTCCCTACCCTGCAAAGCTTTTGTGACCCGGGAACCGTTTAATTCATAAGTGAAGCTGACCGGGGTGTCATTCATATATTTCAGATTGTATTTCAGTATTTGCACTTGTTCCATTGTGTTCAGCATATCATGACCGGGATTTTCCAGCAGATACTGATATAGCTCGTGTTTTTCCGGTTGATCCAAACGGGCCGCCAACATCGCCATCTGAGTGGTGGCTTTTAATATTTCGTCCTGATCGCCATCCACCTTAATCCTGGTCACAACTCCAAGGTCTTCGGCATACCCCTGCATAAGTTCCCGATATACTTTCTCGGCATAAGCACCGTCGCCAATTTCTAATAGGGCCAAAGCCAGATTAATTTTGACGGCGGGCTCCAAGTTTTCTTGTTGCAGGTATTGATTGATTTGCAGCAGTACGGGTTTTTTGAGCGCCGCTAAACCCAAAAGAGCCCAACTCTTGTCATCTTCTTTTATAACATTGCCTTCTAAAGCGCTCCCTTCCAGAATCCTATAGAAGTAGCCGGCTAAAGCATTACTGTCAAAGACTTCCGGACTGCTTACAGCTACCATGGCGCTCAAAGCCAGTTCGCTTTCGGCGTAGGGCAAGATGCTTAGTCCACCGTCCGGCTGCTGAAACCTGAGAAGAGAATCCTCATCATCCTCCCGGGAAAGATACCACCCTTCCTCCGGGAAATATTGATTTAAGAGCTTTCCTGCCTCTTGAGCAGCCAGGATTTGTTCCAATCGACTGCCGCTGTTCCAAGCCAGCTGGTACAGGCCCCGGAGATACTGACTTTTTTCATAATCGCTAAAAATCAACTCAGTTGGCTGGTTAGGTGAACCCTTGATTTTAAAGTCCTCTGTCAATAGCTCCTGGCTGGTCACAGTTCTTTCCTGAAATGCTGAAGCGACAGTAAATTCTTTGGTCAGCCTGTCTTGGAAAGTACCGCATTGCGCCGTAACCTTAAGGGTATATTTCCCTTCTTGCAAAGACGGCAACTTCCAATCCACCGACTGAAAGGCTTTTCCGCTTAAGATAGATTCCTTTTCAAGCCCATTGGGATCTATAAGACTGAGATAATAGGACACATCCTGGCCCTTTGTAAGATTCTCCCCGAATGAACGGAGAATAACAACCGGACAATCACCTGCCAAGTAATTGCTATTGTGGATCATTTCCACAAAGAACGGCAGTTTTACCGGGATTTGTACCGAGCCGCTTTCGGCTTGAAGGTTGCTGGTGAAAGCATGGTAAGTAACGCGCCATGAAGTAAGGTTATCAGGCAGCTTAAACTCTACTTTGGCTAGGCCCTGCTGATCTGTTCTCACCGTGGTAAATAGGACCGTGTCCCTAAAATCTTGGCGTTCTCCCGCGCCTTCGCCCCCTTTCTCTGCACCTCCTCGGTCAAAGAGATGATAATGAGATTTCCATGTACGTTGATAGATATAATAATAATCCCCATACAAAGAATTAAGGAAGTTAACATTCTGGTCCCTTAAACTGAAAAGGGCTTCATCGACCAGGCTAAGGTTGATATGCGCATCCTTAACCGGCCTGTTTTCCCGGTCAGTGACCCGAAGAGAAAGCTTAACCTTTTCCCCGGGACGGTATTGAGTTTTATCCGCAACGATTTCAACAGTCAGCGCTTTCGTTTTGCTGGCAAAGGTAGCCACTGCCGGGGAAGCTTCATGATAGTTCAAACCATCAAAATATACCCCATAGACATTGACATTGGGAATATCCTGATCAGTAAAGACAAATCCATACTGAGGACTGCTGGATACCTGATAAGAATCAATAAAGCTTTGGCCACGGTAATAAAGTATACTGCCGCTTGCGGGGGCGATCCGCTGATCATTGACCATCATAGTGACTTCAACTTCTTCCCCTGGCAAATATCCTTCCTTACCTGCTTGGTCTTGCAAGTAATAATACTGGTAATGCGGATTGAAACTGCTTAAGCCTCCAACATGGACCCGTCGCGTAAACTGGCGACCTTGAGCGTCTTGGGCGCTAAGTAAAAGGTAATAGCTGTTTTTGGGGTCATCCAGCTGACCGTTGTAAATTACTTTGCCGTCAGCGTCAGTCATCAGTTGGAAGTCTCTGATATGTCGAACGGAATACTCATAGTAATAAGTCGGCACTACTTGTTTGCTGATAAAGTCATAACGTCGGCCGGATTCCACCGGTGTCCAAATCTCCTGGTATAGACTGGCGTTTATTTTGCTATGACCCAAAGGTTCTTTCAGGAAATGTTCCTCCGCTATAAACTTGCCGTTATTTATATCCCTTAGATCTACATTAAATAGTTTTGCTTCCAGGTTATAGCCGTTAGCAGTGCGTTGGGCTTGGCCTGTCAGGTAAACCTCGCTTTTGAAAACATAAAACTCTCCCGAAGTATAAATCTCTCCGGCTTCCGGTAAAAGAGCGTTCACGCCAAGAAAAACATATCCATAGGAGTTGTGATATTCATCCTGCCAATTCGCCGTGCAAGGTATTTCTGCTTCCCCATAATGATCGGTGGTAACCGTACCCTTGTTATCCCCATAAAAATAGTCCAGTTTAAGTCCGGGGACCGGTGTTCCTTCAAAGAAGGAAGCCCTGACCCGGAAATTGATTGTATCACCATTAAAGAGGGCCTTTTTGTCCTGAGTAAGCGACAATCTGTAGGACGGCTTTTGATATGTCTCCACGGAAAACCCTCTGGAAAGAAGATCAAGATCGCCGTTTTTGATTAACAAATAGTAGTATCCCGGTTTTAAAACCGGCAGTTTGATCTGCCCGGTAAAAATACTGTCCCGGATACTTATTTTTTGAGACAAAATAGGAGCGGCTTGAGCCCCTTCATAGTAAGGGCCGTCCGTACCCCAGAGTTCAAGGGTAATCTCCTTAATGGGCATGGCATCCTTACCCCTGGCCGAGACTACTCCCCAAAAATTCAGTGTATCACCCGGCTTATAAAGCTCCCGATCCAAGTAAAGGTATTTCCAATAATCCATGGCTTTAGGCTTTTCTGTCATTATACTCCAATTCTCTTTACTTTCCAGGGGAACCAAAAGCTCTCGGTCGGAGCTTCTAACCAGGGCATAATCTTGACTGTCGCCGAATAAATTGGCTTGGACCAAGACAACCCCTTGATTATCTCCTTTCTGGACAATACCTTTACTTTCTATTATAACTTCCACTTTGTCCACAGGCGATTTTGTTTGGAGATCGTGAACCCAGAACAAGCTGTTTTTCGATCCCTGGGATAAATAGACCGCAAGATCGCTTACCTGAAACCAGACTTGCCGCCGGCAATCCTTAACCGAGAATTCGGCTGCATAGTAACCGGGTTCTAAGGTTTGGGGGAAAACAAGATAATGGGTATAGTAATCGGCACTTAGTAATTTGGTTTCATAAGTCGCTATTTTATAAGCTGGATTCATTTTCTCATAATATTGATTCCAAGCCAGATAAGACCAGCGTGGGATTTTATCCCTTTGCTCAAGGGAAGCCTGGAATTGGCGATAGCCGGGATAGCGGTAAAGATCGATATGGGCTGAATATTCACCTGAATAATTCTCTTCGGAGTAGAAATAAACAGGAAATACCGGTTTTTCGGCCGTAGAGAATTCAGTGAGGGACGTATCCAAGCTTAGAACAAATGATTTTGGCTCCTGCTGCTGGGGAGCGGTTTCAAAACTGAATACATAGTTTTCTTCCAAGATTTCTTTACTCCCGATAAGCGTCAAACCTTTTCTTAACTCAACTTGATAAATCGTAGCCCATTCCAGTTTTTCCGGTACAAAAACTAAAGTTTTCCCGTGTTTTTCCCAACTACCATTGACCTTGGGAGAAATGCTGAAATAGTCTTTAACAGAATCAAGATCAAAATTGTCATGGGAGAAAGTAATTTCTATTCCAGTGTTTATCGGTACATTGGTTGTCTGATCAGCGGGTAAAGAACGAACAACATGGAATTTGCTTTTTGTCTGAAAAGCCCAACTCAAATTTTCTCTGCCGCTTCCATCCGGATCATAAGATAAAATATAAACCTTGTCAGGGTCCAACTTAACCTGCGGAATAATTCTATATTTTCTCCCACCGTCCATTTTGTCCAAGCTGTAGGCAAATCGAGGCTCAATCTTTAAAGCTTCTTGGACAGCATTTTTATCCAAAGGCTGATTGCTTGATAAGAGAAATTCTGTGTCAAGGTCTATTCCCATTTGATCCGCATTCAAAGCCACTATGCTGACTTCTGCGGCTTGGACCGGTTTTAGAAACAAGCTCATTCCGCCCAACCCCCAGAATATTCCTGCCAGCAGAACTACAATCATAACCGTGCCGACAATAACCTTCATTTTTTTTCTGCTAAATCTCTGGAAAATAAATATTTGCTTTCTTCCCCTCTTTAAATTATCCTTTGGTGACATCTAACACCATCCTTTCTGGCCAACCCAAAAATATCTTCGGCTCTCCCATGGCCAGGAAATATCTTAATACCAGGGAATTACAGAAGAAAAAACTTCTTACGATAATTTGAAATTTTTATTAAATTGAAGAATTCTGCCTAAAATACCTTTTTCCTTTAATTAACTCCAAATATATTTCAAAGACTCTTGAATTTTATTATGTATATGAAAAGAAAAAGGATTTATGCTCTTAAAAACATAAACCCTTGACAAATAATCATTTAATTCATAACTTTACAATTTAACGTAGCTTATGATTTAGCGCAGATCAACAACTTTATATCCCGCATCTTCAACCGCATTTTTCAGTATCTCATCGCTGACTTCCTTTTCCAGGGTAATGCTGGCGGTCTTTTTTTCCAAATCCACCACAGCCTTGACTCCGTCTAAAGAGTTCAAAGCTTTTTCCACCCGTCCGGAACAATGGGAACAACTCATTCCTTCAATCTTCATAATTTTATTCATATTTTTCCCTCCTCGATATTTAGTTTCAACACCAAGCATTTTAGGACCAGTGTTTAAATCAGGGCCTAAATTTAACGGCTTGGCTGAGGTAATTTCATTTGCCATGCTCGGAAAACGAGGCTTAAACAACCTTAGCCTTAAAGCATTGGTCACCACACAAACCGAACTCAGGCTCATAGCCGCAGCCGCAAACATCGGGCTCAATTTCCAACCCAGCAAAGGGTAAAAGACCCCGGCCGCTAAAGGTATGCCCAGACTATTATAAAATAAGGCCCAAAACAGGTTTTGTTTTATATTTTTAATAACTGCTTTGCTTAATTGAATAGCTGCCACTGCATCTAACAAATTACTTTTCATTAGTACGAAATCGGCGGATTCAATAGCCACATCTGTTCCGGCTCCAATTGCTATCCCGATATCCGCTCTGACCAAAGCCGGGGCGTCGTTAATCCCGTCACCAATCATCGCCACTTTCCGGCCTTTCCCCTGGATTTTACGAATCTCCCGTTCTTTATCCTGTGGCATCACTTCGGCAATGGCGTGCCTTATGTCCAATTGTCGACAAATCGCTGCGGCTGTTTTCTTATTATCTCCGGTCAGCATGACGACCTCAATTCCCATGCTTTTAAAAGCATCAATTGCCGCTTTGTTGGTAGGTTTAACAACATCGGCCACGGCAATCAAACCCAGCACATTTTTTTCATCAGCAAAAAAGAGTGGGGTTTTTCCTTCCTCCGCCAGACGATTGGCTTCATCCACAAAGCTCATGGTCTCAACTTGATTTTCTTCCATCAACATAAGGTTCCCAGCCAGATATTTTTTACCCTTAAAAACAGCTTCAATTCCCCTGCCCGGTTTGGCCAGAAAACTTTCCACTGCACTGGGTTGCAAATTTAGGCGGTTTGCTTCCTCCAAGATAGCTTGGGCTAAAGGATGCTCTGACGGTTTCTCTAGAGAGGCTGCAATTTGCAAAAGCTTATTTACTTCTGCTTCGTCTATTCCCGATAATTCTTCGTTTTTATTCTCCCTACGGACGATAATGTCCGTCACCCGAGGTTGGCCCTCGGTTATGGTTCCGGTTTTATCCAATACCACCGTTTGAATCCGATGGGCAATTTCCAAGGCTTCAGCGGATTTAACCAAAATACCGTTTTCCGCTCCTTTACCTGTTCCGACCATAATGGCGGTAGGCGTAGCCAGTCCTAAAGCACAGGGACAAGAAATGACCAAAACAGCAATTCCGATGGAAAAAGCAAACTCAAACTGGTAGCCAAGCATAAGCCAAATTGCAGTAGCCAGAAAAGCAATAAGGATTACAAGCGGCACAAAATAACGGCTGATTTGATCCGCTAATTTTGAGATTGGAGCTTTAGAGGAGGCCGCTTCTTCAACCAGACGAATAATCTGGGCTAAAGTTGTATCATCACCTACTTTTTGAGCTCGAAACTTAAATGTACCAGCTTTATTAATGCTTGCTCCTATAACTTTGTCTCCGACTTTTTTATCCACAGGCATGCTTTCCCCTGTCAAAGCCGATTCATCCACCGCGGAACTACCCTCCACGACAATGCCGTCAACCGGAATTGTTTCTCCCGGTTTGACTATAATAATGTCCCCTACTTTAAGATCTTCCACCGGAATTTCCGCTTCTCGCCCCTCTCTGATTACCAGTGCCGTTTTGGGAGCAAGATTTATTAGTTTTTGGATTGCCTCGGATGTTTTTCCTTTGGCTCTGGCTTCCAAAAATTTACCCAGTGTAACTAAAGTCAAGATTATTCCCGCGGATTCGAAATATAAATCCATGGCATAACGCTCAACCAACACAATATCCATATGTCCCAAACCGTATCCGATCCTGTAAATAGCGTAAACACCATAGACTAAGGCCGCAGCAGAACCGATCGCAATCAGAGAATCCATAATAGGAGCACCCTTGACTAGAGTTTTAAAACCCACTAAAAAATATCTATAATTGACCATTATTACCGGCAGCACCAATAAAAACTGGGTAAAAGCAAAAATAAGCGCATTTTCATGACCGACAAAAACTTTCGGTAACGGCAAACCCAGCATATGACCCATCGCAATATAGAGAAGGGGAGCGGAAAACAAGACAGATACCAGTAAACGTTTTTTCATGCTTTTTATCTCTTTTTGAACCGGATCTTCCTCCGTCGATTTCGACTCTATGCTGCCTTGGGCAGAGCGAACAAAGGCATTGTATCCCGCATTCCGAACAGCTTGCACAATCGCCTGCTCATCAAGGATATTCTCGTCGTATACTACGCTCATACTATTGCTTAGCAGGTTGACACTGACTTCTTTAACACCGTTAAGCATTGATACGCTTTTTTCCACATTAGCCGAACAAGCGGAACATGTCATCCCTGTGACCCTAAATCTTTGCTCGATCATTTAATCCCTTCTTTACCAACAATTGTATTGGCTTAACCAATCTTAAGGCACTAAAAAATAAACTGCCGGGATGTGTTAATTTATGTATTTTTACCATTTAATATGTTACAAATTTTTTATAATAAATGCAAATTGATACAATCTCAAACAAATTTTTCCACTCAATAATGCCTAATCTAAAAAACCGCCTTCAAGCTCTGTTGAAAGCGGTTGTCCCTATCTATTAAAAATTTAAATATCAATTAAAAACAAAGTGGCATTACCCTAATAAAATCAGCTTTCATGCTCATCCTCTTTGTCATTTCCAACTTTCAGGCGGCGAATATATTCAACCACAGTTTCGTCATTTTCCTCGCCAATAACATTGTTTAAAAGAAAAT
>JAAYII010000014.1 GCA_012523535.1 Peptococcaceae bacterium | reverse complement strand
TACCAGGCTTTCAGCCTTGGCTATATTTTCATTGATATTGCGGGAACAGCTCATCTGGGTTGCCGCTACTTTAACTTTTCGCATTGTTCTCACCTCCGATTCCAACCGGCATTTGCTGAGTTATACAGTGGACATTGCCACCTTCACTGATTATTGCCATACCGTCTATAGGGCGTATTTGCCGCCGGGGGAAAACCTGTTTTATAATTTCAATGGCTTGTTTGTCAGTTGTTGAGGCTTCCCCGCCGAAAACAGGCAAAATCAGCCCGCCGTTGACCAAATAAAAGTTAAGATAACTTAAGGTTAAACGTCGACCGCGAAAATCCATGGGAGGCGGCAGTTTGACGGTAATGATTTCCGGCTTCCTGCCTGCAGCGTCGTATTCTTGTTTGAGGATGGCTAAGTTTTCCCTGGTGATATTGTAATTTTCGTCGGTAGGATCATCGCAAATTTGGAGCAGGATTTTGCCCGGGGCAGCAAAACAAGCGATATTGTCTATATGTCCGTCAGTTTCATCGCCGTAGAGCCCATTTCTGAGCCAGATTACTTTTTCGATATTTAAATAATCTCCAAGGATTTTTTCAATATCCTTTTTGGTTAACCCTCGGTTGCGGTTGGGATTCAACAGGCATTGTTCGGTAGTTAACAGTGTACCTTCCCCGTCAACATGAATAGAACCGCCTTCTAAAACCAGCGGAGCGTCAAAACATTTTAAGCCTAAGTGCTTTAGAATTGCCGGGGCTACTTGATCGTCCAGATCCCAGGGAGCATACTTTCCTCCCCAGGCATTAAAGCGCCAATTGATTCCTGCCAGCTTACCTTGGTCGTTAATTACAAAAGTGGGTCCGTTATCCCGGAGCCAGGCATCATTATGTTCAATGCAGAGAAGTTCAATTTGCCTTTGCCATAGCAACTCGCTGCTCAGGAAAGATTGCACTTCTTCTTTATCCGTGGGATTGATTATTACCTTGACCGGTTCATATCCGGCAATGGTTTCAATAATTGCCGCGTATCCCCTGCAGATGTTTTTATAGTTTTCAGGATATATCATCGACTTCCGGACAGGCCAGGAAATAAAAGTACACTTATGCGGATGCCATTCCGCCGGCATCTGATAATTCATATCTTTAGGAATCATTGTCTCTACCCTTTTCCATTAAATTTTGGTATATAGCTAAGTATTATGTCTAAAGGCTTATTTTCTGCCAATAAGGCATTACAGGGGATATTAAGACTTCACCAGACAATTATAGCAGAGAATTGGCTTTTTTATAAATATGTACAGTTTATCCCCTATCCTTTTATCCCCTGTCCTTTTCTTATTTTAATCCGGTTATTAGCTTTAGTTTTCTTTGTTTGACCGATACTTTTAGTGGGTAGTCAAATCCTTTTTCTCCGTCCATATCAGTACCGATGGTTTCCGCACAATCTATGGTCATTTCTTTCGTTTGAAAGTAATCAACATAACGGCTGTCGGTATGTTCTCCGTTGGCGATTTTTATCAATAATGGAAAAAGCTCATAGAGCGGGCATTTTTTAAAGATATAGACATCGAGCAGGCCGTCGGTTACGGAAGCGTAAGGGGCGATTTTGCGAAAGCCTCCTGCCGATTTGCCATTCATGATCAACATGAAGTATATTTCATCGTGAAAATTTCTTTCTTGACAATTGATTTTAATTTCAACCGGTTTTAAGTGGGTCAATTCTTCCGCGCCTTTTAAATAATAAGCTAAAAGTCCCAAGACATTCTTAAACTTTTTATCGGTTTTCTGACTGACATCCACCAGGGAACCCATACTGGCCACATTAAGGAAGTAGCGGTTGTTGGC
>JAAYII010000115.1 GCA_012523535.1 Peptococcaceae bacterium | reverse complement strand
GTCGGAGACCCTTCTCCCGATACCGCTTCCCAGCCGCCTACGGTTAATATTACAATTGCCGCCGTAGGCGATATTTTGATTCATAATACCCTCTACTTTGCAGCTTATGAACCCGACCTGGGGATATACGACTTTAACAGCCAATTCCAGTATGTTAAGCCATATTTGGAGAACGCGGACATAACCATTGCCAATTTGGAAACGACCTTGGCCGGGCCGGAAGCCGGCTATTCCGGCTATCCTAAATTCAACACTCCCGACTCCATCGTGGATGCCTTAAAAAATGCCGGTATAGATATCCTGACCGCAGCCAACAACCATCGTATGGATCAGGGAATACCCGGCTTCTATAGAACTATCCGCACCGTCAGGGAAAAAGGGTTGGACATTATCGGCGTTAAAGCGGAGGAGCCCGAGAAAACTTATGTTATTAAAGATATTAATGGGGTAAAAGTTGCTGTTCTAAATTTTGGCTATGCTTTTCCTTTGGCCAATGGAGGGCTGGATATTAACGGGCTGTTTTTGCCTATGAACATGACCGGGCTTATGGATACCTTTGATCCCCAAAATTTAGAAAAATCGATCAGCACTGTGGCTGAAAGAGTGACGGCTGCTCGCGAAGACGGGGCCGAAGTTATTGTGGCTTGTATGCATTGGGGTTACGAATACCACCGGACTCCCAACGATTTTCAGCAACAACTGGCTGCTGAAATGGTAGCGCTCGGTGTTGACGTTATCTTCGGTGGGCATCCCCATGTCCTCCAGCCCGCGGTACTGTTAACCGACAATGAGGGCAACAAGGTTCCCGTATTTTATTCTCTGGGCAATTTTATTTCCGACCAGCGCAAGGAAACGGTAAATGACATCTATACGGAACAGGGTATGATCGCCAAGGTTACTTTAGCCATTCAAAAAGGTCATAAGCCCGTGCTCCTTTCGGCTGAAGCCATACCGACCTGGGTCAACAAGAAAACAATAAAGGGCAGGTACGTTTATGAGGTCATACCAGCCGAGGACGCTTTGGGCTCTCCAAATAAATTTCTCTTACTCAATTCTTCCGACCTGGAGCGCATAAAGTTTTGCCGGGATTCGGTGGGATATTTGTCTGCCGATTTATAAGTGAGAATATAATGTAGCAAAAATCCGCTTAAAAAAGAAAAACAGACAAAAAAGAGAAATAGACAAATAAGTGGAGAAAAAGTACTTGGGAGCCCGCTCGTGGCTCCCTGACTTTGGCTGTTGTACTACTTTGAGCACTCTATTACTGCCGCCCCTCTCGTGAGCGGTTTTTTTGTATGTTAAATAGTAACATTTTTATACCTTCTTGTCTACTTTTTCCCTCTCTTTAAAACAATCTATAACAAAAAAGGCCCCACACTGTTCCGCATTGTAAGTACCTGTTATCAAAAATTATACAAAATAATACCATTTTTTTGCCAAATTATATCTATTTACTTTTGTTCAGACACGTAAAAAATAACGGACCACCTGATCCGTCATTTAACTCTATATCCGCCGTTATCATAGATTATATAAAAGGAATAAGGAAGGTGAGATTATGTACGCCTATCGATTTCCTTACAGCGTGATAACGGCTATTCTATCTGTAATTTTTCTTATTCTGTTTATCTTGGGCTACTTATTCTTATAAATATTCTTATAAATAAGTCTAGTCAAAACTACACAGGGCTAATCACTACAAAAGATTAATAACAGGATTATCATTTACAAGGTTAATTATCAACAAGAATATTCATTAAACAAGGATTGATCAAAATAGGAAGTAAATTTAATTTAGATTTTTAACCGTCTGATTCCAGGAAGGAACCTATTTTCCTGTATTTCTCGTACCTGCGGCCGGGCAGTTCTTCGCCCTGGGCCAACATAGAATCAAAAGGCACCTGCAGCAGGCAGTCCTTGATGGCGGCTGCTGTCCGGTCCGGATCACGGTGGGCGCCTCCCGGGGGCTCGGGTATGATTTTATCTATCAAACCCATAGCCAAGAGGTCCTGGGCGGTTATTTTCATTTTCAAGGCCGCTTCTTGGGCCCGTCTGGCATCTTTCCATAAGATGCTGGCAAATCCTTCCGGCGACAGGATGGCATAAACGGAATGTTCCAACATCCAGATTTCATCAGCCACGGAGAGGGCCAAGGCACCGCCGCTGCCTCCTTCACCAATAACGATGGATATCACCGGTACCCGTAAGTTTATCATTTCCATAAGATTTCTGGCTATGGCCTCGGCCTGGCCTCTTTCTTCAGCTCCGGCACCGGGGTCGGCTCCGGGAGTATCGACAAAACAAATCACCGGTCGCCGGAATTTTTCCGCTTGTTTCATCAGGCGCAAGGCTTTACGGAAGCCTTCCGGTCTGGGCATGCCAAAATTCCTGCGCACATTTTCTTTAATGTCCCGGCCCTTTTGCTGGCCGATAACCGTTACAGGCAAACTGCCGAGCCGGGCTATGCCGCCCACAATGCTCGGATCGTCGCCGAATTTTCGATCGCCGTGCAGTTCAATAAAACCGTCAAAGATTTTTTCAATATAGTCAAGAGTTGTGGGCCGTTCCACCAGCCTGGAAAGAGCAAGCTTATCCATGGGACTTAAATTGCGGATGCTTTCAGCTTCCATCTTTCCCAGCTTGGCCTCCAGGATGTTGATTTCCTCAGTTAAGTCCGCGTTTTTTTCCAGGGCCATCCTGCGCAGTTCTTCTATTTTATTCTTCAATTCCCGGATATCTTTTTCCCGTTCCAGCATGTATGCACTCCTAAAGCCTGGAATGAAGTCTCAATAAACGAGACAGGGTCAGTTTGAGGTTCTTTCTGGGCACTATTTGATCTATAAAACCGTGTTCCAGCAAAAATTCCGCCCTTTGAAAGCCGTCCGGCAGTTTTTGCTTGATGGTTTGTTCACCGACCCTTTTGCCGGCAAAGCCGATAAGAGCGCCCGGTTCAGCCAGGATAATATCCCCCAGCATGGCAAAACTGGCCGTAACCCCGCCGGTGGTGGGATCAGTGAGAACGGAGATATAAAGCCCTCCCGCTTGGTCGTGCCTGGCTACAGCGGCCGAAGTTTTGGCCATTTGCATGAGAGAAAACATCCCTTCTTGCATGCGGGCACCGCCGGAGGCGGTAAAAACTATGATCGGCAGTTTTTTGGCTGTGGCATATTCAAAAGCCCTAGTGATCTTTTCTCCCACCACGGACCCCATGCTGCCCATAATAAAGCTGCTGTCCATGACCGCTATAACGGTATTATGGCCATTGATCTTACCATAGCCGGTAACCACGGCTTCCTTAAGGCCCGTTTTTTCTCTCTCGGCAGCCAGTTTTTGTTCATAGCCCTCAAATGCCAAGGGATTAAGGGTTGTGAGACCGGCGTCGGTCTCCACGAAAGTCCCGGTATCCATAATAAGTTCTATTCTTTCCCTGGCGCCTAGGCGGTAGTGATGCCCGCAGTTCAAACAGACCTTGTGGTTTTTGATATGGTCTTTGGTATAAATAGTGGTGCCGCATTTTTCACATTTGCCCCACAGACCGTTGGGTATAACCGGGCTACTATGAACTTGGGGCTGGGTTGCGGCTTGGTTTTGAGCCGAAGCCCTGCCGGCTGTCGAAGTATTCTGTTGTAAAACAAGATAGCGCGGTTTTTTAAAAACCTTGTGTATTCTAATCATTTCTAATCATTATGCACCAATTGTTTTTAAGGTTTTCTGTTAAAACCATTCTAAAAATTAAATTCTTTGGAAACAAACGATGTATCGAAACGCCCCTCAATATAATTGGCGTTATTTAAGATTTCAAACAGGAAATCAATATTGGTATCTATTCCTTCGATTACCAGCTCACCGAGAGCCCGGCGCATTTTGGCCAGGGCTTCATCCCTGTTTTGTCCCCAGGTTATCAGTTTGGCCAACATGGAGTCATAATAAGAAGGAACTTCATAACCGTGATAGAGGGCGCTGTCCAAACGCACCCCGTTTCCCCCCGGCCAAAGAAGAACACTGACTTTTCCCGGCGAGGGCCTAAAGCCTAGAGCCGGGTTTTCTGCATTGATCCTGCATTCCACTGCGTGCCCTTTGAACTTGATATCTTTCTGGGTTAAGTTTAGTTTTTGGCCGGCGGCAATTTTGATTTGTTCCTGGACGAGATCGAGGCCGGTAATCATCTCCGTTACCGGATGCTCGACCTGGATGCGGGTATTCATTTCCATAAAGTAAAAAGTGCCGTTTTTATCCACCAAGAATTCCACCGTGCCCGCATTCTGATAACCCACGGTCTTTGCCGCCAACACGGCAGCCTCCCCCATTTTTTCCCTTAATTCAGGAGTAAGAACGGTAGAGGGGGCTTCTTCGATTATTTTTTGATTGCACCTCTGAATGGAACAATCCCTTTCTCCCAAATGAATAACATTACCGTATTGATCGGCCAAAATTTGAAACTCGATATGCCTTGGTTGCTCCAGATATTTTTCCATATAAACACCATCGTTGCCAAAGGCGGCTTCCGCTTCCGACCTGGCAGTGTCATAAGCTTTTTGCAGTTCGTCCCTGCTTTTTACTATTCTTATGCCTTTGCCTCCGCCGCCCGCAACCGCTTTAATCATTAGGGGATAGCCGATCTCATCAGCGACTCGAAGGGCATGGGCATAATCTTCCAGCAGCCCGTTAACCCCCGGTATAACCGGAATTCCCGCTTCGAGCATAATTTTTCTGGCCCGGGCCTTATCCCCCATAGCCTCTATTACTTCCGGCGGTGGGCCGATAAAGGTAATATGGCATTCCCTGCACATTTCGGCGAACTTGCTGTTTTCCGCCAGAAAACCAAAGCCCGGATGAATGGCCTCCGCCTTTTTAAGCACGGTGGCACTGATTATATTTTTTTCATTGAGATAACTGTCCTTGGCCTTGGCCGGCCCGATGCAAACAGCTTCGTCAGCCAGATCAACATGAAGGGCGTTTTGATCCGCTTCCGAATAAACGGCTACGGTTTGGATTCCCATTTCCCGGCAAGCCCGGATGATCCTGACCGCAATTTCTCCCCGGTTGGCTACTAGAATTTTGTTAAACAAAATTTCACCTACTTATCGTTGCCAATAAAGAACATGATTTCGGCTTCCACAGCCTTCTGGCCCTCAACGGTAGCAATTGCTTTCCCGATGCCGGCAGGGCCTTTCATTTTGATAATTTCAACTTCCAGTCTGAGAATATCTCCAGGGACCACTTTTCTCCTGATCCGGCATTTGTCAATACCGGTAAAATAAGCGATCTTGCCCTGGTATTGGGGCATTTTCAGAATGGCAACCGCCCCGGCCTGGGCCAACGCTTCGATAATCAATACCGCCGGCATTACGGGTTCCTGAGGAAAATGACCTTGGAAAAAGTATTCGTTGCCGGATACATTTTTGTAAGCCACAACCCTTTTGCCCTCTTCCAGCTCCTCCACCCTGTCGATCAGGAGAAAAGGATAGCGATGGGGCAAGATTTGCCGGATATCTTTAATGTTTAGCATGATATACCTCCCTTTTATTTGCCCGCAAACAACGGCTGCCCATATTCCACCATTTCCCCGTCATTGGCCAAAACCTCGATAATCTCCATGTCTTCTTCGGCTTGAATTTCATTCATAAGTTTCATGGCTTCAATTATGCAGACCGTTTGCCCTTTCTTAACTTTGGATCCGGGGCGCACAAAGGGTTCCGCCCCCGGAGCGGGAGCGACATAAAAGGTCCCCACTATCGGGGCGGTAATAACTTTCGGATATTGAGGAGCTTCCTCGGGCTGGGCCGTCACTGTTTCTTTTATCTGTTCGGTATAGACTCCTTGGTGAACAATTTCTTGGGATAAGATTTTTCCGGCTTCTTTTTTCATGGATATTCTTAAGTTTTCCCGTTCCATCTCAAATGAAGTTAAACCGGATTTATCGATAAGTTTAATTAATTCCTGAATCTCTTTAAATTCCATGTTTGTTTATCCTTCCGACCATTTCTTAAATATTAAAGTGCCGTTATGGCCGCCAAAACCCAAAGAGTTGGACAGTGCATAATTTACCCTGCTTTGTCTGCCGCTATTGGGAACATAATCCAAGTCGCATTCTTCATCCTTGACCCTATAGCCGATGGTGGGCGGGATGAAATCTTCCTGGGTTGCTTTGACGCAGATTATTGCTTCCACAGCACCCGCTGCACCAAGCAAATGCCCGGTCATCGACTTGGTCGAACTTACGGGTATACTATACGCGGCTTGGCCGAACACCGTTTTGATCGCTTCCGTTTCGTATTTGTCGTTATATTCGGTGCCGGTTCCGTGAGCGTTTATATAGGATATTTGTTCCGGCTTAAGCCCCGCATCCTGCAAAGCCTGGAGCATGGATCTGGCGGCTCCTTCCCCGCCGGGAGCCGGGGCAGTCATATGGTAGGCGTCGCAAGTGGCGCCGTAGCCTACTATTTCCCCATAGATCTTGGCCTGCCTCCGCCGGGCGTGTTCCAAAGATTCCAGAACCAGAACGCCTGCTCCTTCCCCAATCACAAACCCGTCCCGTTCTTTATCAAAGGGGATCGAGGCCCGCAAAGGATCTGTGCTGGTGCTTAAAGCCGTCATGGAAGAGAAGCCGGCAACGGCCAAAGGTGTTATGGGAGCCTCCGCCCCACCGGCAATAATGATATTGGCCTGGCCGATTCTGATCTTATGAAAGGCTTCCCCAACGTCATGGGCGCCGGAGGCGCAAGCTGTAACGATAGAGGTGCAAACTCCCTTGGCCTTGAATTTAATGGCAATATTGCCCGCCGCCATGTTGCTGATGGCCATGGGTATGAAGAAGGGCGAAATCCTGCCGGGCCCTTTGTCCAAAAGTTTGGCATGCTGCTCCTCAATGGTCAAAAGTCCTCCGATGCCGGAACCGATTATGACCCCGATCTGGCAGCGGTCGGTTTCACATTCTTCCAGGCCGGCATCCCGGTAAGCTTCCTGGGCGGCGGCCATGGCAAATTGGCAGTACCTATCCATTCTTTTGGCTTCTTTGTGGTCAAAGTAAGCCTTTGGGTCAAAGTCCTTGACTTCGGCAGCCAAGCCGGATTTGTAACCGGTGGTATCAAAAGAGGATATGGGCGCGATTCCGCATTGCCCCTTTTGAATGTTGCGCCAAAAATCGTTCATATTGTTGCCCAGCGGAGAAACTACTCCTAAACCTGTTACAACGACTCTATTCATCTTAATGTCCTCCTATAAAGCCATCCCGCCGTCCACACTTATTACCTGCCCGGTTATATAGGCGGCTTTTTCCGAAGCAAGGAAGCAAACGGCATTGGCGACATCATCGGGTGTACCCAATCTTTTCAAAGCAATATTTTCCTTGGCTGCCTCTTTTAATTTGTCTGCAAGGCCCGAAGTCATATCCGTCTCTATGAAACCGGGAGCTATGGCATTAACCGTTATTCCCCGGCTGCCGATCTCCTTGGCCAAGGATTTGGTTAAACCGATGAGGCCCGCTTTAGAGGCGGCATAATTGGCCTGGCCGGCATTGCCTACAAGCCCCACAATGGACGTAATATTAATGATCCTGCCACTGCGCTGTTTGACCATAAGCGGCACCACATGACGGCAGCAGTTAAAGGCTCCTTTAAGGTTAACTTGCAGCACCCGGTCGAAATCCTCTTCCGACATTCTCATAATCAGACCGTCCCTGGTAACCCCGGCGTTGTTGACCAGGATATCCACGGAACCAAAGGCTTCTTTGGCTGTAGCCACCAAGGTTTCGGCTTCCTGAAAAAGGCTGACGTCGGCACAAACGGCCAAGGCTTTCCCGCCCGATTTTTCAATTTCCTGCACCACGCTTTCAGCCAAAGAGCGGTTATTAACATAATTAATTACAACGGCGGCACCTTCGCCGGCCAGGGCAAGGGCTATTGCCCTGCCTATTCCCCTGCTGGCGCCGGTAACTATCGCGGTTTTACCTTTTAACATATAAAATCCTCCGTAATATCAAATCCCCCGTAAAGAATCAGAGCAATCAACAATAGCTGTTATGCTTAATTTATGCTTTCCATCGTCTTGGCCAGGGAGGCCATATCTTCGACGTTTAACAGCTTAACGCTTTTATCTATCTTTTTGACAAATCCTCTTAGGGTGCTGCCCGGGCCGATTTCGACGAAAACATCAACACCGTCGGCAATCATTTTTCTAATGGTCATTTCCCAAAGGACCGAGCTTTTCACCTGTTGAGGCAGAAGCTCCCTAAGATGGGAAGCGTCCCGGACATAATCCGCGGTTACATTGGAGATTATGGGGTATTTGGGCTCCCGGAGCTTAAGGCGGGATAGATCCCGGCGCAATTTTTCGGCCGCCGGCTCCATAAGCAAGGTATGAAAAGGCCCGCTTACCCGAAGAGGAATCACCCGTTTGGCCCCACGCTCCAACAGTTTTGGGATGGCGGCTTCCAAAGCCGCCTTTTCACCGGAAATTACGATCTGGCCCGGGCAGTTATAATTGGCGATGCCGATAACCCCGGTATCTTTTAAATCCCGCAGGACTTCTTCAACAGCGGGAGTTTCCAGCCCCAGGACCGCGGCCATTCCCCCCAGACCTTCCGGAACCGCTTGCTGCATATAGATACCCCTTTGG
>JAAYII010000013.1 GCA_012523535.1 Peptococcaceae bacterium | reverse complement strand
GATTAGCCAGCTGTTCGGGCGTAAAATTATGATCGTGAATAAAAACGTTGTCCACATATTCTAAAAAACTCTTCAGGTCCCATTCCTCAGGATATATGCAATTACCGCTGTAGCGGGCTACGATATTGGCAATCACTTTTTCAGCCATGCCCAATATTTGTTCCTTAAGGTTTTCTCCCAAAAGAACGGCCCGGCGTTGGGAATAAATAATTTCACGCTGTTGATTCATGACATCGTCATAATTTAAGACATGTTTCCGGATATCAAAGTTCCGGCCTTCTACTCTTTTCTGAGCATTTTCTATACTTTTGCTTACAATGGGCGATTCCACGGGTACACTGTCGTCCATACCCAATTTATCCATAAGGCCGGCAAGATTATCTCCACCGAACAACCTCATGAGATCGTCTTCTAAAGAAATATAAAACTGAGAAGAGCCCGGATCTCCCTGCCGTCCGGCCCTTCCTCGCAACTGATTGTCAATTCTGCGGGATTCATGTCTTTCCGTGCCAATTATGTGTAATCCTCCGAGCTCTTTGACTCCTTCACCCAAGACGATATCAGTACCCCGGCCCGCCATATTGGTAGCGATAGTCACCATTCCCATCTGACCAGCTTTGGCCACAATTTGGGCTTCCATCTCATGAAATTTGGCATTTAACACTTGGTGCGGAATTCCTCTTTTTTTAAGCATTTCGCTTAGCTTCTCAGACTTTTCAATGGAAACCGTACCGACCAAAACAGGTTGGCCCTTTTTATGGCGGGCAATTATATCCTCCACTACGGCATTAAATTTTCCTTGTTCGGTACGATATACAATATCGGGATAATCTTGCCGGATCATGGGCAAGTTGGTTGGCACTACCACAACATCGAGGTTATAAATATTGATGAACTCCTGCTCCTCAGTCTTAGCCGTACCGGTCATACCGGCCAGTTTTTTATACATGCGGAAATAATTCTGAAAAGTGATAGTGGCCAAAGTCTGAGATTCCCTTTCAATTTTTACATTTTCCTTAGCCTCTATGGCTTGATGCAAGCCCTCGCTGTATCTCCGTCCAAACATTAAACGCCCGGTAAATTCATCGACGATGATTACCTGCCCGTCTTTTACTACATAATCCCGATCCCTTTTAAACAAAGTATGAGCTTTTAATGCTTGATTCACGTGATGGGCAATCTCATTGTGCAAGTCATCGTACAGGTTATCCACTCCGAGCATGGTTTCCACCCGGGCAACACCCTTCTCGGTAAGCGTTACCAATCTGTCCTTTTCATTAACATTATAATCTTCTCCGTTTTTCAAACGGGGGATGATCTTGGCGACCCGGTAATAAAGTTCTGTGGGTTTATCCGCTTCCCCGGATATAATAAGCGGTGTTCTGGCTTCATCAATAAGAATGGAGTCAACCTCGTCCACTATGGCATAATGAAGCTCTCTCTGAACTAAAGCTGCAGGAGTAACAGCCATATTATCTCTTAAATAATCAAAACCGAATTCATTATTGGTACCATAAGTGATATCGGCTTGATAGCTTTCCCTGCGTTGCTCATGATTAAGTCCATGTACTATCAAACCGACGGACAAACCTAAAAATTTATATATTTGCCCCATCCAATTGGCGTCGCGGGTAGCCAAATAATCGTTAACCGTAACAACGTGAACCCCATGTCCGCTCAAAGCATTGAGATAAGCGGGCAAGGTTGCGACCAAAGTTTTACCTTCACCGGTTTTCATTTCTGCAATTCTGCCGTCATGGAGGACCATTCCCCCTATTAACTGTACATCATAATGTCTTTGCCCCAGGACCCTTTTAGCTGCTTCCCTAACCACTGCAAAAGCCTCGGGCAAAATTTCGTCCAGTGTTTCCCCTCTTTCGATTCTCTGTTTGAATTCTTGAGTCTTTGCAGCCAGCCTGTCATCGGACAGGCCTTCAAATTCAGGTTCCAATCCGTTAATTATATCAACTTTTTTTTGATATTTTTTAAGCTCCCTGGCATTATTATCAAATATATTTTTAAGGAAACCCATAAAGCCCACCTTTCTTAAGCCATAAAAACTTAGCCCTAACCAATTGTTCTATGATTAAGCCTTGCTTATAAAGCTCACCTTCGATTTTACTCTATTTGATTATTGTAACACTAGGATTGGCAAGGTTCAACTCAATGAAATATTAATAATTTCATGGTTTGGCAATACATGGGATTATATCAGTTTATAATAGCCCCTTGGCATAAAGGCCTAATTAGTGGCCAGTAAAATTCCCAAGCAAATATTTAAAGGCGCAACATTGTTGTTACGCCTTTTTTCATCACCAATAAACCGACAAGAATTGTTAGAACTCCGGTTCAAGTAAACCATATCCTCCATGCTTGCGTTTATATATAATATTCATTTGCTCCGTTTCGGAATTTATGAAAACAAAAAAGCTATGGCCAATAAGATTCATCTGCATTATCGCTTCATCCGGTGACATCATGTTGGCATGAAAGCGCTTGGTTTTAACAATAATATCCTGGTTGTCAATCTCTTCTTCTGCCTCCGGTATAAAGGTTAATCCGTCTTTAGGAGTCTTGACCCGTTTTTTCCCGATCCGTTTCCGATATTTTTCCATCTGCCTTTCCAGCTTGTCAACCACAAGATCAATCGATGAATACATATCCTCGGTTTCTTCTTCACCCCTGAGGATAAAACCATTAAGGGGGGCGGTAACCTCAACTCTCTGTCGTTCTTTTTCCACAGTCATCGTTACTATGACCTCATCAAAGTCATCGGAATATTTGGCAAGTTTACCTACTCTTTTCTCCGCATATTCCTTGAGAGCGTCAGTAACTTTGAACTGTTTTCCCCGAACGATAATATTCATTGTCCCAACCCCTTTCGGTTTAATAATAATTAATTATTCAGCTTGGCAGGTAAAATTCCTGCCATTCATTCCTATTGTTTATTAATTATACCAATATATTATTGCCGAAAAAATTTAAAACATCCTTTCCTTTGGTTTTTTCCGATCAAAAAGAGTTCATTGGCAAAATAGATAACATTAAAAAGTCCCTTTGCCCTGTCCGCTTATAAGACTTTTGATAAAAACTCCTTGGTTCTTGGGTTTTGCGGGTTGGTGAATATTTCCTCCGGAGTGTTCTCCTCAATAATCCTGCCTTCATCCATAAATAAAACCCGGGTGGCAACTTCTCTGGCAAAACCCATTTCATGAGTTACGATAACCATGGTCATGCCTTCATCGGCCAACTGCCTTATTAAATCCAAAACCTCACCTACCATTTCCGGATCAAGAGCAGAGGTCGGTTCATCAAACAGTATAACTTTCGGATTCATAGCCAAAGCCCGTATTATTGCAATTCTTTGTTTTTGTCCCCCAGAAAGAGTGGATGGATAAACATTGGCTTTATCCTCAAGCCCAATTCTTTTTAACAAACGGAGGGCATTTTGTCTGGCTTCTTCTTTAATCTTGGCTTTGGAAGTGTTAATTTCAATTAGAGGTTGTTTGTTTGAGGAAAAAATGTTTTTTATTCTGGTTAAAAAATTGCGGAATTTTTGGGACCGAAGATCTTGGATTCCTATATGAACAGGGGCCAGCATAATATTGTCAATAACAGTTTTATTGTTGAACAAGTTAAATTGCTGGAACACCATTCCCATATGACGGCGATGAACATTAATATCGACTTTCATATCTGCGATATTGACACCTTCAAAAATAATTGAGCCGCTGGTAGGATCTTCCATACAATTAAGGCAACGCAAAAAGGTGCTTTTACCGCTTCCGGAAGGGCCTATAATAACAATCTTTTCGCCTTTTTTAATGGTAGTGGTGATACCTTTCAAGACTTCAAGATTGCCGTAATTTTTCCTTAAATCAATTACGTCGATCACTTTTCCTTAGGCTCCTTTCCATTACTCTAATGAGCAAAGCAGCTATCGCTACCAAAACAATATAAATTAGTGCCATCACTAGATAGGGAACCATGAATTCATAACTGTTGGAACCGATATAGTTAAAGGCAACATATAAATCGGCGGCCCCGACAAAGCTTACAACCGATGTTTCCTTGATTAGGGCTATAAATTCATTGCCCAGAGTGGGGAGAATGTTTTTTATCGCCTGAGGCACGACAATCTTCATCATGGTGACCCTATAGCTTAAGCCCAACGCCCGGCCCGCTTCCATCTGTCCCGGATCTACGGACAATATACCGCTACGCATAATTTCAGAAACATAAGCTCCACTGTTCAGGCCAAATACCATAACACAGACATTTAGGGCCGGCATATGAATGCCCAGTAGAGGTAATACTACATAATAGGCAACCAAAAGCTGCACAACAACCGGAGTGCCTCTGAACAGACCGACATAGAAAGTACAAATGCCGTCCAGGATTCTGGTAATTCTCTTATATTTAGGTATAACTTTGACAACGGCTATTAAGGTACCGATAACTATGCCAATAGCCAGTCCTACAATGGCTATATATAAAGTGTTTTCCAATCCGGTTAATACTTTGACATAGCCATCATGTTCATAAAATATTTCCCAAAATTTTTCGATTTTCTTACCAAAACTTCCCATAATCTTTCCTTTATAGCTACAATACTCCGCCAATGGTCAGCGGAGTATTGAAGGATTTAATATTTTTGCCCCATTCGATTTAATATTTAATTTAGTTCATTTATGGCTTTAGTAATAAACTCAGCAG
>JAAYII010000012.1 GCA_012523535.1 Peptococcaceae bacterium | reverse complement strand
GTCCCCTGCTTCTTGAGCTCAGACTCTCGATCTCCCGGCTCCTGATCTCTGACAATAACCAGTCTGGATCCTCTTTGGGCCGCAACCTCCTCTATAATCTCCAATGATACCGGCTTTTCCGCCGAAGTTACTATCGGAATACCCTGCTTGATAATACCCGCTTTTACCCTGGTAATCTCATTCAGGGTAGGTCCGAGATAATCCATATGATCCATTCCTATACTGGTCAACACGGAAACATAAGGTCGAACCACATTGGTGGAATCGATTTCTCCTCCCATTCCTACTTCCAGCAAGACAAAATCAGGCTGTTTTTGGACAAAGTAAACCAAGGCCAAAGCAGTACTTACTTCAAACTCCGTAGGATGCTCCAGCCCTTCCCCGATCATCTCCTCCAGAACGGGACGGATTTCAGCCATACAGGCCACTAGCTCGGTTGGGGAAATCAACTCATGATTAATCCGGATTCGTTCCCTGTAGTCATGCAAATGGGGCGAAGTAAACAGCCCCACCCTGTAGCCGCTTTGAATCAGTATTTCCGTCAGGATGGCAGCTGTGGAACCTTTGCCGTTTGTACCTCCAATATGAATAACCCTGAGTTTTCTTTCAGGGTTGTTCAAGCGCTTCAGTAATTCTTTTATCCTGTCCAGTCCCAGATTGACGCCAAATTTGGTCAGGTTTTTGATAAAGGCCAAAGTTTCTGTATATTTTTGCTCCTCTTTTACCTTAATCGTCTCCCTTATATTCTTAGTCATCGCCCTTGGCTTCGCTTAGATCGGAAAGCCTATGCTTTAAAGAACCGAGCCTATTAATAACTGCATCGAGCTTCTCTTTTTCTCTGGCCACTACCTCCGCAGGAGCCTTATTGATAAAGCCCGGATTGTTAAGCTTGTCTTCCAGCCTCTTTTGTTCTTGCAAAGCATTCTGTATTTCCTTGCGGATTTTGGCAATTTCCTTATCAAAATCGAGCAATCCTTTAAGCGGAATATAGACAGTCACACCGGCCAACACTGCACTGGCCGCCTGGGTCGGATTCTCTTCCACCTTTTGAAGAATAGTTATATTTTCCCCTAAAGCCAATTGACGGATATCTTCCAAACCCTTTTGTAAAATTTTAATCGTCTCTTCTTCAGGCGCCACCAAAATAATATCAGCCCTGCGGCCAGGAGCCACATTCATCTCGGAACGAATATTGCGCACCACATGGATGACATCCATTAAAAGGGACATTTCTTTTTCCACCTGTTCCTGACGGTAACCGGTGACTTCAGGCCAAGAACTAAGCATAATTGTCTTTCCTTTGGTCGGTAAATGCTGCCAGATCTCTTCGGTCAAAAAGGGCATAAAGGGGTGGAGTATCCTCATGGTTCCTTCCAGAACTTCCAGCAACACGCTTTGGACCGTATTTTTTTCTTCAGGATTATCTTGACTATATAGCCGTTTCTTGCTCAATTCGATATACCAGTCGCAAAACTCACTCCAAATAAACTCATAGAGCAGCCTTCCAGCCTCGCCCAGATCATATCTTTCCAAGGCATTGGTAACGCTTTGCACCGTGTATTCATAGCGGGATAAAATCCACCGGTCGGCCAAAGTTAATTCGCCGCGGGGTTTTCCTTCGAAATCCTGCAAATTCATTAAGACAAAGCGGGAAGCATTCCAAATCTTATTCAAGAAATTACGGGTTGCTTCCAACCTTTCAAAATGGAATCTCAAGTCGTTGCCCGGGGTATTGCCGGTAATCAGCATAAATCTCAAAGTATCCGCCCCGTAGCGGTCAATAACTTCAATCGGATCAACCCCGTTGCCCAAAGATTTGCTCATCTTCCTGCCCTGGGAATCCAAAACCAGTCCGTGAATCATTACTTTACGGAAAGGAACCTGTTTCTGAAACTCCAGGCCCATGAAAATCATTCTGGCCACCCAGAAAAAGATAATATCCCGGCCCGTAACCAGCACGCTGGTCGGATAAAAGGTTTTAAGCTCCTCGGTCTTTTCCGGCCAACCCATGGTGGAAAAGGGCCAGAGGGCAGAAGAAAACCAAGTATCCAAAACATCCGGATCCTGTTCAATATTCTTGCTATGGCAATGGGGGCATTCCGCCGGATCTTCTTTTACGCAGATTTCCGCGCCGCAGTCCTGACAATACCAAACCGGGATGCGGTGTCCCCACCACAACTGGCGGGATATACACCAATCGCGGATATTTTCCAGCCAGTTGATATATATCCTGGTAAATCTTTCCGGTACAAATTGCACATCGCCCTTTTCAGCCGCCCGGATAGCCGGTTCGGCCAAAGGTTTCATTTTCACAAACCATTGTTTGCTGACCATCGGTTCCACAACCGTTGAACAGCGATAACATTCTCCCACCGCATGGGTATGGGGCTCGATTTTCACCAGCAGACCCAAAGCTTTAAGATCTTCCACAATCCGCTTGCGGGCCTCATAACGGTCCAATCCCCGGTATTGTCCGCCGTTTTCATTAATAGTACCGTCGGTATTCAAAATATTAATCTGCTCCAGATTATGCCTTAAGCCCATTTCAAAATCGTTGGGGTCATGGGCCGGAGTGATTTTTACCGCCCCGGTGCCAAATTCCTTGTCCACATAGTCATCGGCAATCACGGGGATCTCCCTGTTCATTAAAGGCAGAATTACAGTCTTGCCGATCAAATGGCTATATCTCTCATCCTCAGGGTGAACGGCCACGGCCACATCACCTAACATGGTTTCCGGTCGGGTAGTGGCAATTACCACTCCATCTTGCGAGTTATCGCTGCCGGCGGCAGGATAGCGAATATACCATAGGCTTCCTTCCCTCTCGTTATGCTCAACTTCGATATCGGAAATGGTAGTATGACATTTGGAACACCAATTTACAATATAATTGCCTCTGTAAATCAAACCTTTGTTATAAAGCTCGACAAAAACTTCCCTCACTGCACGAGAGCAGCCTTCGTCCATGGTAAAACGCTCCCGCGACCAGTCACAGGATGCACCGAGCCTGCGCAGTTGCCGGGTAATGGTGCCACCGTACTCCCTTTTCCAGTCCCAAACCCGTTCCAAAAACTTTTCCCGCCCCAACTGGTGGCGGTTGGTTCCTTCCTGGGCCAATTGTTCTTCCACCCTGGCCTGGGTGGCAATACCCGCATGGTCGGTTCCCGGAAGCCATAAAGTTTTATATCCCTGCATTCGTTTAAAGCGGGTAAGAATATCCTGCAGGGTATTATCCATGGCATGCCCCAGATGAAGCATCCCCGTTACATTCGGCGGGGGCATTACTATACTGAAAGCTTTTTTCTCCGATTTAACATCCGGAGTAAAAAAACCGTTTTCTTCCCAGAATTTATACCATTTTTCTTCAACTTGCGTGGGATCATATACTTTGGCCATTTTTAGCTCTTCGCCCATAAACCGATAACTCCCTTCCATTATTCCAAAAGATATTCCATTAATCTCCAAACTAGATAATAAACAAATCAATAACCATAAGCAATATAAAGCAAGCCATAATATAAAAAGTCCTTCTGCCACCAGGACGAAAGACTTGCGGTACCACCATAATTTATATATATGTGGCCGGATCCACCGTACCTCACAGTCTACCAATATTGCCCCAGACTATAAAGACGTAAAAGCCAAATTCCGTAAAATTATTATACTTTTGGTAACAAAAAAAGTCAAAATTTTTGTGGGGTCTTAAGGGCCTCATTTTAGATTCAGCACAATAACTCCCGCCACGATCATAGCCGTTCCCAAGAGCTTGGTCCAATAAACATGCTCCTGCAGAAAACAGGCCGACAGGATCATTACAAACACATAGCCCATACTGACCATGGGATAAGCAATGCTCAGTTCCAATTTGCGCAGAACGAAAATCCACATGAGCATACTGGTAACAAAACAGGTAACGGCCAATACTATTTTGTAATTGATTAATGAAAAAACCAATTCCAGAACACTGCCCTTATTTTTTAAACCCAAAGCGACAAGTTTTAACAAAAACTGGCCTACGGCCCCGAGCATTATTGAAATTAACGCCAAAAGATAAACCATTTTTACCTCACTTTTGCCAACAGTGAAAAATAACCCTTTACTGTTTGAGCCACTTTCATTTTGCTGGCTCCTTTTTTTAATTCATACCGCAGGATAAGGGGCACCTCTCCGGCCCGGATTGCCATCTTACTTAACTTGGCGGCGATCTCGGCCATACAGTCAAAACCGTTGGTAGTCACCAATTCATCCCATTCTTCAAGCGCTTGACGGATAATACCGGCTCTATACGCCCTAAAACCCGAAGAATAATCATTCAAATTCTTTATAGGGAAGAACAATTTAAAGAAAAACATAGCCCCCCTGCTGTAAAATTTGCGCAAGGCCTTAAGCCCCAACTCACAGCCCCCTGTGGCAAAACGGGAAGCCACCACCAGATCCAGGTTGCGGCTGATCAAGTTACCCACCATGCTTTCAATCAAAAATGGATTATGGGTATTATCCGCATCCATGGTAACCAGAACATCTTCAGCCTCCAGATAATTAAGGGCATAACGGAAAATGGTCTTAATTGCTTCCCCCAGACCTTTGTTTTTTTTATGCCTGATTAAATTGACAAAACCGTGTCGCCGGGCAAATTGCTCCACAATGCAAGGGGTTTGATCCGTACTGACGTCATCAACCACCAAAAGTTCAAGCTCATAGCGGCTTTTTTGACGGTAACGGCAAATGTCTGTTAAAACATTTGATATGTTAGCCTCTTCATTATAAGCCGGCAAGGCAATTAAAACTTTCATGCCTGCAACCTCTTTTATGCTTATGTCTTACAGTATTTTGCTTGTTGCCGTTTGTTCTTATTCATGCTCCACGGTCAGTCCGGACGCAAGACATAAATGGGGTATCCTTTCACCGGCTCCAGCTTGGGATATTTTTGTTCGATGTAACGGATAAGTTTTTGATCCTCGTCTCCATATACCTTTCCCTGAATGGGTACAAAATATTTAGCCCCCTGCTCAATATAAAACTCCAGTTCCTGATAGGGATCCGACGGCACAAAGGAATACATCCCCAAATTGTAACGCCACCCCCTCCTGCCGGATAAACTTAAAAGGCAAGGGTCCAAGGAGCCCACCACCAGTAAATCATCCCGGGCAGTCAGCTCTTCCACCACCTTTTTCTGGGTGGCCAAAAGCTCATTGATGGTATACATAGGCTTAACGAGAACGAAGCTTTCCAGCAACAACAGCCCGGCCAAAACCAAAGAAACGATTTTCCCTTTGGGAAAAGCGAACAATCTGTCCAGTAGATTGCCGATAATCAAACTACAGGGCACCAAGGCAAAAATAAGATAATAGAATGCCCTGACAGGAGCCACGATAAAAATTACTTCCAATAACATAGCTCCCAGCCAAATCAACAGGCCGCTTTGATTCCTGCGCAGGGCGAAGATCCCCGCCAAGGTCAGCAACAAGCCTGTTATCCCCATGGCCCGGGGCACGTTTTTTCCCAAAAACACTTGGCTCTCCGGAGTGTAAAATGCACTGAAAATTTTGGGCATAATAATGTCCCGAGTAATACCCAGGGAGAATTTGAATTCGGCAATCCCTGCACTGTAAACATAATAAGCCAAGGCCAGCCCCAGGGTTGCCGCGGCATAAACCCAGATTTGCGGAGTTTTAAGCCACTCCCAACCAAAATGGCGATAACAAATATAGAGCATAAACAAAGCTCCGAAAATGACAGGAGGTTTGGTCATTAAGGCCAGGGCAAACAAAAGCGAGCTAATAATTAAAGGCTTATAGCATTGCTTTTCTCCCGAATGCTTTTTTTCCGCCCAGACTTCGAAATAATATATGCCCCCTATCCAGAACAGCAAAGCGGCGGATTCCGGCATAATCGCCCGGGAATAGTAAAGGTTGAGCGGCAGAAAGCCATAAACAAAAACACTGCATAATGCCCCCAGCCCGCTCAAATATTTGCGGGCCAGCAAGTACAAATAAACCGAAGAAAGCAGAAAAAAGGCAATGGGAACTAGCCGGGCCAGAAAATAGTAATGGCCGAAAAGCTTATAAAGTATAGCAATCAAAAAAGTGGTGACTTGGACCTCCAGAGCGGGAATATTGGGCAAGGGCCCGTCATAATTCAGATTGGGGCGCAGGGGATGAAAATCATAGGTAGCAAAATTCCAGGCCATGGATTCCGTGTCGGCTTGTCGCCAACTCTCTTCGATTTCCAAAGGAGGAATGCCGATATGATAAAGCCGGCTGACAAAGATAAAAAGGAGCAAAAAAATAAGGATATATTTTTCCTTGTTTGCCATAAACACCTCAAAATTTTGCAAAAAAATAACCAATAAATATTATTGGTTAAAATTCTGGTTTTGATTCCTGATTATACTAAAATTTCGATTCTATCTTCCCTTCAACTGCCTTTTAGCTTCCACTTTCCACCAGTCAAAAGCATCCTGTTCGGATACATCCGGATTTTTATGGCATAATTCAAGTATTTTGGCTCTTTCGCGCTCAGTGTTGTTCCGGTAAGACAACATCCCGGACTCAATATCACTCTCATCTCCATAATCCCCGCGGGCATAAACGGCAGCTTCTCTTTGTCTCACGGGGATGGAATCCCTGGGGGAATAAACCGTCCTCTCCCTAGGGTAGTATGACACCGGTTCCAGGTGTTCGTAATAAGACTTGCTTTCGGAGCTTAAAACTCCGGCTCCTAAAACTCCCGCCAGTAAACCTAAACC
>JAAYII010000114.1 GCA_012523535.1 Peptococcaceae bacterium | reverse complement strand
GTAATAAACTTATGCAGGTTTGGGATAAAACTGGATCATCAACTTTGAGAACTCGGATCAGCTCTTTTTCAACCTTGTTTAAATCCAATAATATTTCTTTAAAATAAGATTTGTTATTCAAATAATTACTCACCTACAGGTCAATTCAATATTTCATAATTTAAATCTCTGTTGCAATAAAAAATCCTATCAATACGAAAAAAACATAAATACTTTTCTACAATAAAGTTTGTCTATAAGTAGCTAAATAATCATTTATTTCTATTTTGCTTTCTTGTCGAATAAAATCATACAATTCCTGCAAGGATTTAACCGTGTAGTGTTCCCTTAAATCATTAATATTTGTTCTAATTTTTGAAAAATACTCCTGAACCAGATAATTGAATTTTGGCTCTAGAGAAGCAGCCCAAGCCATACCGATGTTATATCCTAACGTTTCAAATTTATCAATATGGCTAGGTTTTATATTTGACTTTTCAGCTCCCAGCCTTGCAGCCAAGGCTGTTAGGGAAGCTCTTTCTTTTTCAATAATAGATTTATAATCTTTAACTGACATTTTTTGATTTTTTAATCTCCAGCGCCTAACAATTCCTTCATTGACTTTTTTTATAGCAACTACAAAATGTTTGGCGTAAGGAAATAAGTCTTCTTCGCAAACTTTAACAAAACTTTGTCCAAATACATAATCCCCGACAAGTATAGGATATTGTCTCTGGGCGTCAGTCATTTCCGTGTCTTTTACCATACCATGAATATACTGAGCCATATAAACATATTGAAGAACAATGCTAAGCGAGATAACAATGTCATTTATAGATCCAGCAGTCTTAGCCACAGCCAAGGAAATTGCCGGTAAAAGATATTGATCGAGATTGTTCATCTTTAATTGAGTTATATCTATAATTCCTAATGCCTTAAATCCGAATTCTTTTTTAATCTGCTCTTCTACAGTACTTAATTCGAACTGAATTGAGTCTAAGACTGCCACCGATTCTTCCTCCCCGGAGAACGCTCCTAATACAATAATATATATAATTTTCCTTAATGATTCCAGCGTTATTCGCTAAATAACAGCTATTTTTTTCTTTAATATGACAAACTACGCAAATTTTACTCTAAATAAATAGGCCTTGCAACTAAAATAATTGCAAAGGCCTATTTAACTCTGCCCATAAAAATATGGATCTAGTAAAATAAATATCCCTCCTAATAATTAACGGCAGCCATTCTTTTGTCGCAGCCCAGACCTCTCTTAATTTCTGTCGCTTCTACGTGTCCGGCTTTAAACATTGCAGATAAATAATTACATGCATCCCAAGGGTTTACACGCTCCCCGCAGGTGAAGACGTCAACAGCTGCATAGCCTAATTCAGGCCAAGTGTGAATGGCTAAATGGGATTCAGAAATAACAACTACTCCGCTCACACCTTGAGGACTAAATTTGTGAAATACTACCTCCCGTATCTCCGCACCAGCTTCGAGTGCCGCATTGACCATTATTTGCTCTACTTTTTGTACATCGTTTAAAATGTCAAAACTGCAATCATAAATTTCGGCCAATACATGACGCCCTAAAGGATTGTTCATTTCCTTATCATGCCCCCTTATTACAAAACTATAAAATTGATTACAACGGAAACAATTCTAGCATAAAGTTCCTTATTGTCAATAATAAAATTCTTTTACCAAAAAATGGGCATTGCTAAGAATCTTACTTATCTCCTCCAATGGGGTAGCTGCAACTTCTCTATACTTTTTTTGAGTGTAAAGATGTCGAAAATTAGGAAAAAGATATTTAATATTTCTCCTCAAACTACTGCCGGCTTTATCCGCATCAACCAGAACATAAACTTCATCATAGTTTTCTTCGTCTATCAACTTCTCCAATTTACTTAAGCTGCTGGTACCAAAAGTGCAGATAATATCTACAGGTTCGGCCAAAACCTGCAATAATTTCTCGCGGTCAGTTTTTCCCTCGACAATAATTGCTTTTTTCATCTTACCTGGGTTTTCCTTTTTTTGCTATATTGTTGATTATTTCATAATTGCATTATACCTCATATTATCCTAATTCTCATCCTCGAAAAATAATTGGCACAGTTTAAAATATGAAAGCACTTTAAACTTTGCACCAAAGCCTAAAGTGCCTGCTAATAAACGCTTATATAATTTTATGTATTTGTTTAATCAATTACTAAGATATTAATTTGGAAACTGTTCCGATTACATCATCAAGATCAAAAGGTTTGATAAGCAGTCCTTGATATTCTTCTTTATGGGGTAAAATATCGGGGCTGGGTACATTACCTGTTATTATTACGGTCGGAATATGGTTCAACCTTTGGTTGCTTCGCATTCTTTTTATTAATTCACGTCCATTCATTCCTTTTAAATTTAAGTCAGTAAATACTAAATCAGGAATTTCTCCATTTTCCATGTGGTTTAATCCTTCTTGCGCACTTCCCATAATTTCAACCTGGTGTCCTTTGTCTGTTAAGGCCATTTTTATTACCATTCCGATTGTTGGATTATCCTCAACCACTAAAATCCTGGCCATAAGTATCCTGCCTCCAGACAATAATCTCAATGATGTTATAATATTCCAAATCAAAATCAATTATATCATTCAGCCCCTGCGAAACTTGTTGGACTCTGTATCTTTTTAATAAAAACATATCGCTGTTAACACCATAGTGCTAATTCGGAGTCAATTTTTTAAGCATAGTCAAATAAAACACTCTTGATTCAGTAGAGTCAAGAGTGCTGCTTATTAGGTGAAACAATAATGTATTAGGCAATCTTCAGTAATATTTAACGGATAAAATTGGTAAATACCTTCTTTTCTTGCTCCGGTCCGGCAACTGTTCCCTTGCCGTTTTCAATCAATTTTAGAAGCCAGGCCATATTTCTACCCAAAATTCTCATTATTTGCTTGCCTTCTTCATCTTTGTCCGTTTCTCCCGGTACCCGTCCATGAATAACGTTCCAGTAGTTGGAGGATGGCACAACCATTTGAGCATAATGCAAGTAATGATTTAACTGATCCAAAGCTGCTACTCCCCCGGAACGACGAACGGCAACGACAGCAACCCCTACTTTGGACTTAAGTAAGCCGTTGCCGGCAATATAAAAAGCTCTGTCCAAAAACGATTTCATAGTTCCAGAAATACCCGAAAAGTAAACCGGAGAACCCAGAATTATTCCATCGGCAGCAATCATTTTCTGAATCCATTCGTTTACCTGGTCATCATCAGTCACGCATTTTTCGCTTTTGTTTTTGACGCAAAAATTACAGGCCCGACAACCCCTGACAACTTTATCTCCAACATGGACAATCTCAACTTCAATGCCTTCTTTTTCCAACTCTTCTGCAACCATTTTTATTGCCTGGTATGTATTTCCCTCTTTTCTCGGACTGCCATTGAAGGCAACTACTTTCATATTTATCACTCCTAACCTTAAAAATAGTATCTTCTGTATTTAGTATATACCACTAAAATTTAGCAATTTTATGCATGACTTTTCCAGTTATACAATTTTATAAAAACAACTCTGGCTCTTTTCTGTCTGTCAATTCAATTTCCAATTCCTCTTTGTGTCTTAAGTAATCGCTGTCATCAAAATATTTTGCCTGAGAAGGGCATTTTTTAATACAAGCCCCGCATTTAATGCAGATACCGTTTAAGATAGAAACATTTTCCGCATCAATTGACCCCATAGGACAAAGGCTGACACAAAGTTTACAGTGTGTGCAGTTGTTGTTGGTTTTTGGCTTTACTTTACGGATATCCACAGGCTGACCGTCTTTATTTTTAGGCATATAATAATGTCTGTAAGGTCGGTTCCCTTTTACAGTAACTTGGGTGATGTTCCCCGGGTTTTTTAGTTTTTGGCAAATATGATAGGCAAATTCACAAGCTTTATTCAGATCCTTTTCATCGGGTCTATCCTTGGCCAAAACATTGGAAAAAGCATGTTCGCCGATAAAAGCTGCAGCAGCTACAATTTTGAAGCCACAACCTTCCAAAATATCTTTCAATTCTATTAAGGCATCGTCATAGTCACGGTTGCCGTAAACCACGACTGGTATGGCCCAGGCACCCTGACCTTGAACACTGGCTATATATTTAACCAAAACATTGGGAACCCGGCCGGCATAGACCGGGACCCCAAATATGACCAAGTCCTCTTCCGTAAAAGTGACCGTTTTCGCCCTGGCTTCAGGTAAGGTAAAATCAATAATGTTAATTCTGTTGTCTTGCGAAATATTGATCGATATCTCTTTAGCAAGCGTACAGACAACTTTTTTAGTAGTATCTGTAGCACTAAAAAACATGGCATTAATCTTTTTGTACATGACTACCTCCGACTTCTTTTGCTAAAGGTTACGCAATTACAAAAATGACGCTTGTTACTTTAAGTTATAAGCGTCATTCCACATTAAACTCACATTTCCCTGCTTAAACAAGAAAAATTTTATATTCAAATTTTTTAATAATCATCTTTACTTTCCTGTCTTATTTTATTTTTTTTGATGCCGGCCAACATCCACAGCTCACCTGTGGTAAAGGCGAACCACGCAGTTACTAGAGTCGTTGGTTCGCTGCCAACTTTTAAAAAAACGTACAAAACGCCGATCGCAAAACCGATATTAAGCATGATTACCAGGAGCACTATCAGTTTGGAAAAAAAATTCTTCTTCATAATGGAACACCTAACTGTTTAAGGCTTTCCTGGCTGTTTCCAATCTATCTTTCCCGGTAAAATATTTTCTTTCAGGATTATCCTTGCCCTGAAAGCCAAAAAAATACGTTATTTTCGCCGGATATTTTTTAACGACACTTTCAAGTGCATCCCTGGTAGCCCTTACCATTGGTATGCCATAGAACTGACTATAGGTTATAGCGGCACCAATGTCACCATCAGCATATATTACAAGCTTGTCAAGCATATTGTCACCTCTTTAATCTTCAAACAATTGTCTCCAAGGGAACTTTGTCCCAGGATCATTCGAACGGTTTACACTGTCGATCGGTAATGGCCTACGATATGGTCATTATCTACATCTACCGGTATTCCCCACTTATCTACAAGTTGCTTATGCAGTCAAAGGGTGGGCTCGAACTGTTTCACCGTCAAATAATGGGCGCTAACTCGAGACTTAGGATTCTGCATCCAAGTTAAACAACCCGGATAAAGACCGGCCGCAATATGATTCACTATGGCAATAGGTTTACGTCCCTTTCTTTCTGAACTAAAGTTTGGTGTACCAACCCATTCAAAATTTTTTATCACCTCTTTCTTGCTTCATGCCCTTTTTATCAACCCTCTTTTAACATATTCCATGTCCACTTTAGATGTAACTCAATATTCCTCCTCGTTGCCATTTTTTTGCTCCGCGTTAATGTTAGACCAAACAAAAAATGCTGCAGACTAACCTGCAGCCCCTACCATAATATTATTATTTCCCCTCAATTATATATCATCCAGATTATATATTTCTATCATGCATTCTTTAACAGTAGCATATCCCCATAAATAACCACTGATTTTGATTGATTATAACCATAAGCCGTTTTGCCCCTCAGCGTCGACCAAGCTAACTCTTCAAATTTATTGCTTAAATGAGGCGGGCTCCATTCAGGGCTTTTACAAATAAAAACATAATCGAACCTTTCGTCTAAAATGGTTTTTATATCAGTTGTATGCTCAAATGGAAATATCCCTTCCAAACTATATAGCTGGGAATCTTTTCTTCTAATCCATTTCACTTTCGTTTCCGGTCTTTCTTCAATCACTCTTCTTAACCAATTACCGCAATTGTATTTGTCCTCACCACTATAATAGTGATAGTAATCGTGATGAAAATCGATGTTTATGATTCTTAATGGTAAGTTGTATGGTATCATATCTATTATTCTTTTTATACTTTTATGGCTCTCGGCTCTATATAAAAAAACCTCTCTCGTACTTAATGACATGAGAAATTTTTTTAAAAATAATAGTTTTCTCTTACTCCTAATTTTTTGAGCATTGGAAATTTTGAATATCTTTTTTCCCATAGATATTTATACTTAGTAAGAGGAATTTTTTCACTAATTCGTGGAAAATATAAATCTCTTTCTTTTGAAGAAACATCGATAAAATAATCGAAATCAACACTTAATATCCCTGGCATCCATTACGTCGCCCCCTATTTATGGACTATGATCAGTCCTAAATATTGAGCTCTCTAAATTTAATTGGGCTTTTTCTTCACATCCCTCTTTCCTGTTGGTTTATACAGTCCTTAATTTTTATTTTATAAAATTCTCCAGATTGTCAATCACAGTTATGAGATATATCTTATGTTAAGAACCAATCAGTACCAATCATTCACGATTAGAATTGGCTTTTAAAGATTTTCTTTCGTTCATTATTTTTGCCCCCAACTCCAAAATAACCGAAGTAAGATGGGACTATCATTTTATAACTAAATAAGAGCTGCAATTTCATGCAACTCTGTGATTTTCATGGTCGGAGCGACACGACTTGAACGTGCGGCCTCTACCACCCCAAGGTAGCGCTCTAGCCAAACTGAGCTACGCCCCGCTATATAAATGAATTCTCCTGAGACACCTATATAATTTATCATACAGACTCTAAAAAATCAAGTTAGTTTTTTAAATATAAAATCATTTTACTTAAAAGGCTCGCCGGTAATCATTATAAAACAAAAAATTCTAAGAAATACCATAATGTTTCTGTAGTATTAAGCTTTTTTCAGGGAAATCCTAAAGTTAATACTAGATTTGCCAAGGAGTGTTTTTGATATGGTGCCCATAAAATATAATCAAATTTGGAAGCTATTGAAACGAGGTAAATTTATTAAAGATTCGGTGGTATTAGGAGCTGCAACAGGACTAATAGGCAGTATAGTAATGACAATCTCTAATTCTCTTCTTTATCGCAGAAAAAAAACGGAGATACGCTACGCCAATGTTGCCGGCTCTTTATTTATGAAATCAAATAAAACAAAAAAGCCCAAAAACTATGCTCTCGGCCTGATGGCTCATCTATTGAATGGGAGTATGATCGGTGTTTTGCTGGTTCCTTTTTATAAAAAGGCAGGCCTGGACTTTATTCTACTCAAGGGTTCACTATCCGGGTTGTTTACATGGCAGGCCCTATACATAATAGGGCAGCGGCTGGGTATTTATAAAGTTACGCCCCACTTAACCAAGACAGGATATTCGGCAATTTGGCATAATGTTCTCTATGGTATTGTTACTTCCTATTTAATAAAATGGCTTGCTCATCCATCTGTATTCCGGCAAGCCCCTACCGGGCAAAAAGAAAATCACTACCCCGCAGATATAGAATAATTGTTTTTCAAATTTTTTTACTTAGTTTTTGGCAATAAGTTCTACCTTGCAAACTCCATCTATCTCACTCATATTACTCAGTAAACTCTCCACCGTTTCTTCCATGCCCTCTGTTTCAATAGATATGGAAACGTTGGCAATACCTTGAAGAGGAATTCCCTGGTTGATAGTTAAAATATTGCCCTTGACAGAAGCAATATAATTAAGAACATCGGATAATACCCCTGCTCGATCAACCAGGAGCAAAGACAAAGTTATAATTTTGACCTTACTAGCTTCATAAAATGGGAAAACCCCGTCTTTGTACTTATAAAAAGCACTTCTGCTTATTCCTACCCGTTCGCATGCTTCATTAACAGTTAAAGCATCAAACTTAGCCAACAACTCTTTAGCCAGAGCCGTTTTTACTATGGCTTCCGGCAGAATATCCTTATTAACCAAGAGAAAATCTTTTTTTTGTGTAGCCAATGACTTCTCCCCTTGATAGATTCTTGCACATACCCTGCTTGTATTATAAGCATTTGAGAAGCCACTTGACAATAGCTATCCCGGACTCAAACGGTGAAGCTTAGGGTATTCCTTTTTAGAGGAATACCCTAAATAATGATACAAATCAGGCCACCATGTCCATCGTTTACAATCCGCTGCAAGGTATCCTGCAGTTTAGCCTGTACATTACTTGGCATTTTATATAGTTTGTTTTGAATACCCTCTCTAACCAAGTCATGCAATGATTTACCGAAAATATTGGAACTCCACACTTTCTGAGGGTCAGACTCGAATTCATCCAGAATATATTTAACCAGTTCTTCAGCTTGTTTTTCCGTACCGATCAACGGAGTGATCTCTGTGGTAACATCAGCCCTCAGAATATGCAAAGAAGGAGCACTTGCTTTTAATTTAATACCATAATGTCCACCGGACTTGACTAATTCCGGTTCTTCCAAAAGCATCTCTTCCAATTGAGGAGTAACTACTCCATAGCCATTGGTGCGTACATCTTCAAAGGCTTTAGAAAGTTTATCCCACTCTTTTTTGGCTTTGCTGTAATCAAGAATCATTCTAAGCAAAGTATGTTCTCCTTCGATTTCCACTCCAGTAAGCTGCTCAAGTACTTGCTTAAACAAGTCGTTTTCAGTAGTAATCTGAATTTCAGCCCGACCGGTACCTAAGTTTGTTTCTTTGAGAATAACATCTTTAGCATGTTCACACTCTGCCAAAATATCCAAGGCACTATCTAAATCTCTTATTTTTTTAATATTGGCAACCGCTTTTTGAATTACTTCTTCAAAACTGGCTCTGATCGGATGATTAAGCTCTAATTCTTCTACCCATTTAGGCAGTTCAATATTTACCTCGGATACGGGGAATTCGTAAAGAAGTTCTTCCAAGACCTGTGAAATATCGTTCAAATTCATTTGCATGCAATCCAAAGGAATTACCGGCACTTGATAGGTCTCTTCCAGCAAACGCCCCAACTCCAGGGTATTTTCCGCATAAGGCCTGGTGGTATTGAGAATTACAATAAATGGCTTGCCCAATTCCTTTAATTCTTCAATAACACGCTGCTCAGCTTGAATATAGTTTTCTCGGGGGATGTCGGAAATAGTACCATCCGTGGTCACAACTATCCCCAAGGTAGAATGGTCGGTAATTACTTTTCTGGTTCCGATTTCGGCAGCCTCCTGAAAAGGTATAGGTTCTTCGCTCCATGGAGTATGGACCATACGAGGTTCTTCGCCTTCTTCCCCTTCATACCCCAAAGCACCTTCAACCGAATAACCGACACAGTCTACCAAGCGAACATTCATACGAATAGTATCTTTCAAAATGACTTCAACCGCCTCGGAAGGGATAAATTTAGGTTCGGTAGTAGTAATTCTCCTTCCAGCTCCGCTTTGTGGAAGCTCATCCCGTGCTCTTTCTCTCTCAAATACATTGGCAATATTGGGAAGGACCAGAAGTTCCATGAAATGCTTAATAAATGTAGATTTTCCAGTCCTTACGGGACCCACAACACCGAAATAAATATCCCCTCCCGTTCGTTCAGCAATATCGCTGAAAATATTAAAATTTTGCATAGAGTTTTTCCCTCCTTTTGAGTTGTGCTGTCCTTGGTAGTAAGGACCTAAAATCTACCCCCGGTATTCTGTATTAGTAGGTACAGGACTAGCACCTCAGGCACTATATGTATATTTAAATAAAAAGTTAATTATGTCTAAATATTTATGCCCAGGATATAAAAAAATGACACCCGTAAAGGTGCCATGGTTTCAGAGAAATCACTTATTGTCCTTTACCGAGGAATTCTCTAACCTCGGTTTCGTGTTTTTTACCTCGCATCATCAACTCCACTAATGCTTCATGGGGACTTAGATTGTTAAAAAGCACGTTATAGGCCTTCTCAGTAATAGGCATAGCGATATTCAGGCGTTGGCTTAATTCATAAGCAATCTTGGTTATCCTAACTCCCTCCACAACCATGCCAACTTCTTTCAAAACTTCATCCAATGATTTACCTGCACCAAGAGCCCTACCGGCCCTTAAATTCCGGCTGTGAGAACTCGAGCAAGTTACAATCAAATCACCGATTCCCGCCAAACCATAAAATGTTTCGAGTTTCCCGCCCATGGCTACACCCAATCTGGTAATCTCAGCCAATCCTCTGGTGATTAAGGCAGCCCTGGTATTATCCCTGGGATTCATGCCTTCCAATATTCCTGTGCAAAGAGCAATAATATTTTTTAATGCTCCGCCCATCTCCACACCAATCAAGTCATGATTGGTATATACTCTGAATTTGGGAGTCATAATCAAATCCTGGACCGTTTCCGCGGTTTTTATATCCTGAGCTGCGACAACAACGGCTGTCACCACGTCCTTACCCACCTCTTCGGCGTGGCTGGGTCCTGATAAGACTGCCAGCGGGTGGTCGGGAAGTTCCTGGGCTATTACTTGGGAAAGTCTAAGATAAGTTTTTTCTTCCAACCCTTTAGCCGTATTAACAATGATACAATTTGGACGCAAAAACGGTTTTATTAAACGGCAACTTTCCCTTACCGTATGCGATGGCACACTCAAGAATACTACATCGGCGTCAATATCCTGTAAGTCGATCGAAGGCATGATCATATCCGGTAGAGTTACCCCGGGAAGATAGTAAGTGTTTTCCCTCCTGTTTTTCATGGTGTTGATTTTTTCTTGGTTCCTTCCGATAAGTGAAACTTGATGACCGGCCCTAGCCAAAAGAAGAGCTATGGCCGTTCCCCAGCTTCCTGCCCCATATACAGCGGTTTTTTTCATCTCATCACTTCCTATCTTTACTATCATGCTTTTGACCGAACTTAGGCTCCGTACCATTGGCAATTCTTTTTAAATTGCCTATATGCCTAATCACAATAAGGGAACAACCGATTATAGCAAAGATAATATTAGGAAGCTCTTCCCGAAAAACTAAAGCCGTAATAATCACTGCCAACGCTCCCAGGACCGAACCAAGGGAGACAAACCTGCTGATAGCTACTGTAACAACAAAAACACAAACGCCCACTACCATCACTTTGGGCATTAATACACATACAATACCAAGTGCGCTGGCAACTCCCTTCCCACTGGGTTTAAAGCCAAACCAAGGATTAAAAGTATGGCCCAGCAAAGCCAATATACCTCCGGCTAATCCTCCCCAGGTCCCAAAAAATATAAGTCCCAAATAAGCGGCCAAGCCTCCTTTAACAGCATCGGCTGCCAAAACAGCAATACCCCATTTTTTCCCCAACAGTCGATAAGCATTGGTCGCGCCTATATTACCGCTGCCCAACTTGCGGACATCTATTTTCTTTATTTTACCGGCAAGAAAGGCGGATGGAATTGTGCCAAGTAAATATGCAACTAAGAAAATAAAAAGCTTATAAGTGAGCATAGTGATCAATCATTCTCCTCTTCTCTTTTTCTCATGATTAGCCTTAAAGGAGATCCTTCAAAACCGAAATTTTTTCTTAATTGGTTTTCAAGATAGCGACTATAAGAGAAATGAACAAGTTCTGGATCATTGACAAAAAAGATAAATGTCGGTGGTTGAACACCTTGTTGGGTAGCATAAAGGATTTTCAACCTTTTTCCTTTATCCGAAGGTGGGGGATTTAAATGCACCCATTCCCGAAGCACACTGTTTAAAGT
>JAAYII010000113.1 GCA_012523535.1 Peptococcaceae bacterium | reverse complement strand
GTATTGTTCTTCCAGCACAAACATCATGGTAACCGCGGTCTGGGCCACATCAATCAATTCCCTGGCCACCATCTGCATTGCCTCGGATTCCTTTATTTTATGTTGCTCCCCGTTAAGGCCTCTGAATTTTCCAATGGCCTGAGCCAGTTCCCCGGATTCCTCCATAATTTTTAAGGCCGTACTTTCCAAAGAAGGGTTAAGCTTATTCAAGCGCGGCAGGGTAATAGTCTTGGAAATATTTTTTTCCATCCTTTTCTCTCCATACAATGAATTTCTTTATAAATATCGGTTTAAGCAAGGCTGCTTCAATAAAAAAGGGCTAAACCCAAGTAATTTATTTTTAAATTATCATAAGTTAATTATAAGTTAATATTGTAAATATCGGAGCAACTTAAATCTTTGATCAACTCGCAAAATTCAAAAGCTCACTAAATAACTTGCAAATAATCTTATATCCAATTATCTCAACCATTATCTCATATATATCATCGGAAACCGTTTATCTGTCTTTGATAACGCTTTTCTTTCCCCTTCTGGAGCCAAGTTCGGCGGCTATTTCCTCAAGTCCTATTTTACGATCCTCGAGCAAAACCAAAAGATGATAAAGAAGGTCTGCGGTCTCATAGCGGATCTCGTCCGGTGCATTGTTTTTGGCGGCAATGATAACCTCCGCACACTCTTCGCCCACTTTTTTCAGGATCTTGTCCAACCCTTTGGTGAACAAATAAGTGGTATAGGACCCCTCAGGCCTTTCCAGATTTCTCTGCCTAATAGTTTCGGCAAGAGTTTCCATTATCCTGCCCAAAGAAGCATCGGGCCTAACTCCGCGCTCACCGACCGTGGTCCAAAGCCCATCATTTTCTTGTTCTTGCGGTTCGCCGCTCTCTTCCCCTTCCTTGACGGCGATTTTATTATGAAAACAGGAAAAATAGTTTTCATGACAAGCCACTCCGGTTTGTTTCACTAAAAGGAGGACAGCATCCCGGTCACAATCGAAGCGAAGATCTACAACCTCCTGGAAGTGGCCCGATGTTTCCCCTTTCAGCCAAAGGCTTTGGCGGGAGCGGCTGTAGTAACAAGCTCTGCCTTCCTTAACAGTCCTTTTCAGAGCTTCGGCATTCATATAAGCCAGCATCAATACTTGGCCGCTTTCTACATCTTGAACCACGGCAGGCACAAGGCCGTCCCGGTTCCAGCGGATATCCTTCAAAACTTGCTCCAGTGCCGTCTCATCTATTTTATTACTCATCTTAGTCACCTTTCAATATTTCAGATATTTATATGTCCATAATTTTTTTGTTTCCTTACTATTTATCTATTAATATTTGCGAACCGGTATTTCCACTTTATTTGCGGACCGGTATTCCCCGTTTCTCCAAAAATTCTTTGGCTTCTTTAATGCTGTATTCCCGGTAATGGAAAATGGAAGCCGCCAATACGGCATCCGCTTCCCCTTCGGTCAAGGCATCCGCCAAATGCTGGAGGTTGCCGGCCCCGCCGCTGGCTATGAGCGGGATAGATACCGCCCTGCTGACTGTCCTGTTCAAAAGATTGTCGTAACCGTCTTTGGTACCGTCCCGGTCCATGGAAGTGAGCAGGATTTCCCCCGCTCCCAAAGCCTCAACTCGTTTGGCCCATTCCACAACGTCCAGCCCCGTTGGCGTCCTCCCGCCGTGCGTATAAACTTCCCAGCGCTGCTCCCCAACCTGGCGGGCATCAATGGCCACCACTATACACTGGCTGCCGAAGGCCAAAGCTCCTTCCTCAATCAGCTTGGGGTTTTGTACCGCAGCCGTATTCAGGGAGACTTTATCCGCGCCAGCCATCAATATTTGGCGAATATCTTCGATGGTCCGCAGTCCGCCGCCCACGGTAAAAGGGATAAACACATGCTCCGCCGTCCTTTTCACCACTTCCACCATAGTGGCCCGGCCTTCAGCCGAAGCCGAAATATCCAAGAAAACAAGTTCGTCCGCCCCTTCCCGGTCATATAAAGAAGCCAATTCCACCGGGTCCCCGGCATCACGGAGCTGCACAAAATTGGTACCTTTTACGACCCGTCCTTCATGGACATCGAGACAGGGGATAATTCTTTTAGCCAACATCAATGCCCATCCTCCCTAAGTGCTTACTTATTATCTCTCGCTACTATTTATCTCCCTCGCTACTATTTATCTCTCTCGTTACTATTTATTTATTGCTTCCAGGGCCTCTCGCAAAGTAAAAGCGCCGGAGTACAGGGCTTTGCCCACTATGGCCCCTTCAATCCCGATACCGCGCTCGGACTCCGCCTTAAGCTTGATCAGATCTTCCAAGCGGGAAATGCCGCCGGAAGCTATAACTTTTAAACCGGTAACCTCGGCCATTCTGACCGTACTCTCGATATTGGGGCCGGTCAGCATGCCATCCCTGGCAATATCCGTAAAGATAATCCGGGAAACCCCCGCCTTTTTCATGGCCAAGCCCAGCTCCTCGGCCTTTATGCTCGTTTTTTCCGACCATCCTTGAACTGCTACCATGCCCTCACGGGCGTCAATACCCACGAGGATTCTTTCCCCGTAGCGGCCCACGGCTTCCGCCACCAACTCAGGGTTTCTTACGGCCACTGTTCCCAGGATCACTCTCGATACTCCTAATACCAACAACTCCTCTATCCTCTCCATGGTCCGGATACCCCCGCCCACTTGAACCTCTAAGGGGACATTGGCCAGGATATTCTTTATGGCTTGATCGTTGACCGGTTTCCCTTCCACGGCCCCGTTCAAGTCAACCAAATGCAGGTATTTGGAGCCTTGCTCCAAAAAACCGGCTGCCACTTTAACCGGATCATGGCCATAAACCGTAGCCTCTTCCATGTTCCCCTGCAGCAGCCGCACCACTTGTCCGTCTTTTAAGTCGATCGCCGGATAAATTATCACTTGCTTACAACCCACTTCCCGAAATTTTTTAGCATGGTAAGTCCCCAAGGGCTTGATTTTTCCGGATGAAACTGCGCTCCCCAGACATTATCCCTGCCCACCAGAGCCGGGAAAGTCACTCCGTAATCGCTGGTGGCCGCAATGCACTCCTTATCCAACGGTTGAGCATAATAAGAATGGACGAAATAAAAATAAGAACCGTTGGGGATACCGCTGCAAATTATATTGGGGTAAAGAATATTAAGCGTATTCCAGCCCATATGAGGTACTTTCAGTCCGGGAGGAAATTTTACCACTTTCCCTTGAAGAAAGCCCAGTCCCGGATGCTCGCCGTGTTCTTCCCCAATTTCGAACAGAAGCTGCATGCCCAAGCAGATCCCCAGGAACGGCTTGCCGGCCCGGACGTATTCAGTTAAAGGTGAAATCCAATCCCCCCGGCGCAGGGCGGCCATGGCGTCGGCAAAAGCCCCTACCCCGGGCAGGATAATACCCCCTTTCCCCTCGATTTCTTTCGGGGAAGCCATTATCTCGGCTTGAAAGCCCAGCTTAGCCAAGGCTTTTTGCACGCTGCGCAGGTTTCCCCGGCCGTAGTCAACAATACCTATCATGTTGTCCTCCAATTATAAGTATCTAGTATGTTTGCGTTTCCTTATGTGATGTGCATGTTTCCTCTAATTATCAGGAAATGTGTGCCTTTGCTGTTATCTATTTTTCTTTATAAAACTCCCTTGGTAGAAGGAATTCCCGGATTGCGGCGATCAAATCCGGCCGCCAATCCCAAAGCCCGCCCCACGGCTTTAAATATAGCTTCCAAAATATGATGTTTATTATTGCCGTATAAAAGGCGAATATGTAAAGTAATACCGGCATTAAGGGCCAAAGCCCGGAAAAATTCCTCGGCCAATTCCACCGGAAAGTCACCCACCAGGCCTGAGGGACAATCCACTTGCCAAACCAGGTACCCCCGGTTGGAAATATCGACCGCCACCTGGGCCAGGGCCTCATCCATGGGAAAAAGGCAATCGGCGGTTCTCTGGATGCCCTTCTTGTCTCCCAGGGCCTCTTTCAAAGCTTGCCCCAAAACGATCCCGCAGTCCTCTACGGTATGATGCTGGTCAACTTTAAGGTCGCCGACAGCTTTCAGTTCAAGATCAAAATAGGCAAAGCGGCATAAGGAGTCGAGCATATGGTCCATAAAGCCAATACCCGTATCCAGAGACGTTGCCCCCCGGCCATCGAGCACCAGCTTAACCTTAATATCCGTTTCCAGCGTTTTTCTGGCCAATTCCGCTTGACGCAATCATTATCCCCCCGTTTCTTAGCTATTCTTAGCTATTCTTCTTTACTGTTCTTCCTATTCTTCTCGGTAATTTGCTATTAGATATTTTTCTTATCGGCTATTTGTTATTAGATATTTTCTCAGCCTTTTTTTCCTCTTTGTCTTACCGTTATTGCCCTGGCATGGGCTTCCAGTCCTTCACGCCGGGCCAGCAAAACGATTTGCTCCGCATCCCTTTGCAAGGCTTCTGCCGAATAGCCTACCACGCTTACTTTCTTCATAAAGGTATCCACATCCAAAACTGAATAAAAACGGGCTGTCCCCCCTGTGGGCAGAATATGGTTGGGGCCGGCAAAATAATCACCCACCGCTTCGGGCGTATTGCGGCCGAGAAAGACCGCTCCGGCATTTTTTACTTTGCCCAGCCATAATAAAGGTTCCTCCACCACCAATTCCAAATGCTCGGGTGCAATGCTGTTGGCTAAATCCATTCCTTGTTTTAGGTCTTCCACCAAAACAAGCGCCCCGTTGTTTTCCCAGGAAGCCCTGGCTATCTCCGCCCGAGGCAATTCCTCCAACTGCCGCTCCACTGCGGCCGCTGTGTCCTCCAATAGCTTTAAATCCGGGGAAATCAGGATGGAAGAAGCCAGTCTGTCATGCTCAGCCTGGGAAAGAAGATCGGCGGCAAGCTCCTCCGGACACCCGCTTTGATCGGCCAGGATAAGAATTTCACTGGGCCCGGCCAGCATGTCAATGTCTACCGTGCCATATACTTCTTTCTTGGCCAAGGTTACATAAATATTGCCCGGGCCGGTGATTTTGTCCACCGGTTTTATGCATTCCGTACCATAGGCCAAAGCGGCTATAGCCTGGGCTCCGCCTATTTTATAGATCTCCGCTACCCCGCACTCTTGAGCGGCAACCAGAACTTCAGGCAGCATGCTACCGTCCTTGCAGGGAGGACTGACCATGACTATTTGCTCTACACCGGCCACCAGCGCAGGTAAGGCGTTCATCAGCACAGAGGAAGGATAGGCTGCCGTTCCTCCCGGCACATAAATTCCTACTCTCTGCAAGGGACGATACAACTGGCCAAGCATACTGCCGTCCTCTTTGCTCTCAAACCAGGAGCTTCGTTTTTGCTTGGCGTGGTAATTGTAAATATTTTCTTTGGCCCGGCGTAAGGCTTGCAAAAAGCTTTGGTCAACTTTGGTGTAGGCCTCTTCAAGTTCCCAGGGAGAAACCTTAAGCCCCCTTGTCCTTAAATCCACCCCGTCCAATTCGGCTGTCAGCTGAAAGAGGGCTTCATCCCCTTGCTCCCGGACGCGGTCAATAATAGCGCTGACTTTGTCTCTTAACTCCCGGCTTTCACTATAAACTTTGCGGTGCAGTTTGTCGGGATCAAAGTCTTGAAAACTTATAATTTTTTTCATAATAACCCCTTTATTATCCTTGAATATTTTCCTGGATTAACTCCCGGCATTTATCCACCAGCTTCTGGATTCGTTCGTATTTTACCCTGTAGGAAACCCTGTTTGCTATCATCCTGGTAGTTGCCTCCAGGATTTGGGCTACCTCCTTCAGCCTGTTCTCCCTTAGGGTCCGGCCGGTGGAAACAATATCCACAATCATTTCCGCCAAACCCACCCGGGGGGCCAATTCAATATTGCCATGCAATTTGATCGGAGTTACTTGCATTCCTTGGGAGCTGAAGAACGACTGGGCTACCCGTGGGAATTTTGTGGCTGCCCGCTTATGGTTAAGAAAATTTAAATCGTATTCCCCGTTAGGCAATAAGGGGGGAAGATTATCTTCCGGCATGGCCACCACAAAACGGCAGTAACCGAATTTTAAGTCCAACAGCTCCGCCACATCGCAGTTTTGTTCAATAATGGTATCCTTGCCTACAAAGCCGATATCGGCCGCCCCGTATTCAACATAAGTCGGTATATCGGTGGGCCGGCAGATAATTATCCTGACATCGTCTTGCGGCAGATCGAACAATAACTGACGGGAGTCTTCCTCCACTCCCCGGCAGTCTATCCCGGCTTGGGTTAGCAGGCGTATGGAATCTGTTAATAGCTTTCCTTTAGGCAAAGCAATTGTTAGATAATTTTTGGGCACAGCAAAATCTCCTTCCCCATTTAATCTCCGAAACAAAGCCCTACCGCTTTGGCCGCCAGCAAAACGGGATGATCCAAAGGAATTTTTTTCAGCTGGTTTACAGCTTGCTCCAAAGGAACGGTGACAATCTCCGTGCCATGAAGAGCCACCATTTTCCCCGTTTCCCCATTGAGTACGGCATCCACAGCCGCAGTCCCGTACCTGGTAGCCAAAACCCGGTCAAAAGCATTGGGTGATCCCCCGCGCTGGATATGACCCAAAACGGTTACTCTGGTCTCCAGTCCGATTAAGTCTACTAAATCATTAGCCACTTTATCCCCGATACCGCCAAGCACAATAGGGTCCGTTCTTCCTTCTATCCTGGATTTTACGACCATCTCCCCGTCAATAGGCCTGGCTCCTTCGGCGGCAACAATAATGCTGAATTTTTTCCCTTTTTCTTTGCGTGCGTTTATGGCTTCCGCCACTTTTTCAATCTTATATGGGATTTCAGGGATTAAAATTACATCCGCCCCACCGGCCAACCCGGCATAAAGGGCGATCCAACCAGCATAACGCCCCATAACTTCCAGGATCATGACCCGGTGATGGGATTCGGCGGTAGTGTGCAATTTATCCAAGGCATCTTGCGCCGTATCCACTGCGGATTGAAATCCAAAGGTATAATCGGTGGCCATGAGGTCGTTGTCAATGGTCTTCGGCACTCCAACCACTTTTAAACCTTTTTGCATAAGCTCCAGGGCAATATTCAGGCTTCCGTCGCCTCCTATGACGATTAGGGCTTCTATTCCCTGTTGGGCCAAATTGGCCAGCACCCGGTCCGAGCAGTCCTTTTGAACTTTTTGGCCATTTTCTTCAACCCAATAGGCAAAGGGATTGTCCCGATTGGAGGTTCCCAGAATAGTCCCGCCCCGGTGCAGGATGCCGGACACTTCCTGTAAGCCCAGCTTTACGAATTCCTGTTCCACCGCGCCTTTGAAACCGTCTCTGATTCCTATTACCTCTATTCCTTTCAAGGTTGCGCTTTTTACCACAGCCCTGATCACCGCATTGAGGCCCGGGCAATCACCACCGCCAGTTAGGACGCCAATTCGCTTTATCATTTGTAAGCCCCCTTATACCTTGATAACTTGTCCGATAGCTTTTCTTAACGCCAGATCTTGTGCCTGTTGATCAGTCAAGGGTTCCAGCACCATCTCCACAGTTTTGCCTTCCCGGCGTAATTTTTGGCAATATTTAATTACTTCTCTTTGAGAATCTCCGTAAACCAAGACTTCGGGATTCTCCACCCGGAATTCGGTTTGCCTTTCCATAATGGCTCCCATATTCATAGCAAAGCCTGTTGCCGGATAATTGACTCCGAAATCGGCGTACAGGCCATCGTAACGTCCGCCTTCAACTACCGGAATACCTACGCCGGGTAAATAACCTTCAAAAATTGCACCGGTATAATATGAAAATCCTCTCAAAATCCCCAAATCCAGCGCCACATATTCCTTGACTT
>JAAYII010000112.1 GCA_012523535.1 Peptococcaceae bacterium | reverse complement strand
TGGTGGAACAATTGGAAGCCGGGGCTTTGCCCGAGCCAAATTTAGGGGAAATCAAAAAGCGGCTTGATTTCATTCTGGCGGCCAATGAGCGAGGGCTGCTCTCGGCGGCCCACGATATAAGCGAAGGCGGGCTGGCGGTATGCTTGGCCGAGATGACGGTAAACTGCGGGGCTGAGATTGATATCGAGTCGGGGGATGAATTAAAAGTTCTCTTCGGGGAACGGCTGGGCAGGATAGTTGTTGCTGCAGCCAAAGATAAAGGGCCGGCCTTGGAGGATTTGGCCAAGGAATGGGGAGTACCCCTCACTTATCTGGGTGCCGGCAAAGGAAACAGCTTAGTAATAAAGGTTGGCGGCCGGGAATCTATAAATCTGCCTTTAAGCCAATACCGGCCTGTGTATGAATTCACAATCCGGAACATCATGGATGAGAAAATGTAATTAAGTAATTAAAAGGCAATTGTTATTCAATAGTTTGAAATAAATGTTTATACAATAGTTTGAAATAAAACAGTGTTTTTTGACTGCTTGGTAATTTTGTATAGCCTAGGACAAATAAGGAAAGGGAGCCATCAGGCATGGATTATTTGTGGGATGACAAACCTCGGGAAGAGTGCGGTTTATTCGGTATATATGCTCCGGGACAGGAAGTAGCTCGCATTACTTACTATGGACTTTATGCCTTGCAACACAGGGGACAGGAAAGTGCGGGTATTGCCGTTTCGGACGGTCGCAGAATTCAGCAGCATAAAGGGATGGGGCTGGTTTCGGAAGTTTTTTCGCCTGAAATCCTGGATAAAATGCAGGGGAAAATGGCCATAGGACATGTTCGTTATTCCACTACGGGCTTAAGTCTGGCCTCCAATGCCCAGCCCTTGGTCGTTTATTTTCAAAAAGGAATGATGGCCTTGGCCCATAACGGCAATTTGACCAATGCCGTTGACCTGCGGGAGGAACTTGGGGCCAGGGGAACGGTTTTTCAAACCACCATTGACAGCGAAGTTATTTTGAATATGATTGCCCGTTACCGCCGTTACAGCCTGGAAGATGCCATTGTCAAAACCATGATCGATTTAAAAGGAGCCTATGCGCTGCTTATCATGGCTGAAGACAAGATTATCGGCGTTCGCGATCCTTACGGGGTAAGGCCTCTTTGCCTCGGCCGTTTGGGAGAACACTATTGCCTGGCTTCGGAAAGCAGTGCCCTGGATACCATTGGGGCTGAATTTGTGCGTGACGTGGAACCGGGAGAGGTTTTGACCATAGACGAAGAGGGTATTCACTCCCGCCAGGGCTTGCCCAAAGAGAAAACGGCCTTTTGTTCTTTCGAATATATTTATTTCGCCCGTCCGGACAGTACCATCGACAAGCTGAATGTGTGGGAGAGCAGGCGGCAAATGGGTGTTGAACTGGCCAAGGAATGCCCGATTGATGCCGATGTGGTGGTGGCTGTACCGGATTCCGGAACGCCTGCCGCAATCGGTTATGCCCAAACTTTGGGCCTGCCTTTTGAAGAAGGATTGTTAAAAAACAGGTATGTGGGCAGGACCTTTATCCAACCTACCCAGGAAATGCGCGAGGTGGCGGTACGGATAAAACTCAATACCAACTCCCGGGTTTTACGGGACCGCCGGGTGGTGCTGATCGACGACTCCATTGTCCGGGGTACGACCAGCTCGAAACTGGTGGAAATGGTCAGGGCCTGCGGGGCCAAAGAAGTGCATTTGTTAATCAGTTCCCCTCCCGTTTGTTATCCTTGTTATTACGGGATAGATACCGCCGAACGGGAAAAGCTGATTGCCAACAAAATGAATGTGGAAGAAATAAAAAAATTCGTGGGGGCCGATACCCTTTACTACCTGTCGGAGCAGGGTTTGAAAAGGGCTTTGGGTGATTACTCGGTTTGTTTGGCTTGTTTCAACGGCGATTACCCCATTGCGGCACCGGGCAAATTCTCCAAAGAGGATTTGGAGTGTTAGCCAACCGGTTTAAAATGATTGATCAATGC
>JAAYII010000011.1 GCA_012523535.1 Peptococcaceae bacterium | reverse complement strand
GGATAACTTACGAATATACTCGCGAGGGTAATAAGTAATGCTAGAGGGGAAACATGTTCTGCTTGGAATTACCGGCGGAATTGCCGCTTATAAATCGGCGGAGATTGCCAGCAGGTTGCGAAAACTTGGTGCCGAGATCAGTGTGGTCATGACTGAGGCTGCCACAAAGTTTATTACCCCATTAACCATGCGCAGCGTTTCTGCAGGCCCCGTTTTTACGGATATGTTCTCGGAACCAAAAAAATGGAATGTGGAGCATATCTCTTTGGCTGAAGCTGCGGATTTTGTACTTGTTGCCCCGGCCAGCGCCAACACTTTGGCCAAAATGGCCTTAGGCTTGGCGGACAATTTCCTGACCACCGTTCTCCTGGCTGTTAGGGCACCAATTTTTGTTGCCCCGGCGATGAACCACGCTATGTACCATCATCCCGCCACGCAACAAAACTTAAGAATTTTGAAGGAGAGGGGAGTACATATTATCGGGCCGGACAGCGGATTTCAGGCCTGCGGTTCTGAAGGGGACGGCAGGATGAGTGAACCTTCTCATATCGTGGAAGTAATCGAGAATTATTTCCGGAACAGCGGTATTATGAGAGGTGAAAAGGTCCTTGTAACTGCCGGCGGAACCCGTGAAATGCTGGATCCGGTAAGGTATCTCGGCAATTTGAGTTCCGGCAAAATGGGCTATGCAATAGCCCAGGCCTTTGCTGAAGCCGGAGCGGAAGTAACCCTTGTCACTGCCCCCACCAGTCTTACCCCGCCCCCGGGAGTCAAGACTGTCCATGTGGTTTCCGCAAGGGAAATGCAGGAAGAAATACTGAAAGTATTTGACGAACAGGATATAGTGATTAAAGCAGCAGCCGTGGCAGACTACCGCCCGGCTGTTTTCCAGGAGCAAAAAATTAAGAAATCGGGACAGGGTTTTACCTTGGAATTGGTACAAAACCCTGATATTTTGCAGTCTTTAGGGGAGAGAAAAACCCATCAGTTTATTGTCGGTTTTGCGGCCGAGACTCAAAATGTCATCGAAAACGCCCAGGCCAAAATGCGCAAAAAAAAGACTGATATGCTGGTAGTCAATGATGTCACTGCCGAGGGAGCCGGCTTTGGCTCCGATACCAATATTGTCAGTATTCTTTTCCCCGATGGGAGACGAGTGGATCTTCCCCAAATGAACAAGTTAGATATAGCCAAGAAATTGGTTGAAATTATTGCTGAAACAAAACAGAAAAAGCAGAAGGAGTGATAAGGATGGGGTATAGGTTATTTACTTCCGAATCGGTGACAGAAGGGCATCCGGATAAAATTTGCGATCAAATTTCGGATGCAGTCCTTGATGCGGTCATTAAAGAAGATAAGAATGGCCGGGTCGCTTGTGAGACTGCCGTCACAACAGGACTGGTCCTGTTAACCGGGGAAATTACCACAAGCTGTTATGTTGACATTCCTAAGATTGTTCGCGAGACTATCAGGCAAATCGGCTATACCAGGGCAAAATATGGTTTTGATGCCGAGACCTGCGCCGTGCTTACTTCCATTAAAGAACAATCCAGTGATATTGCCATGGGAGTAAACCGGGCTTTGGAGGTCAGAGATTCTGACAGCGAAGTAACGGAGCTTGGCGCCGGCGACCAGGGCATGATGTTCGGCTATGCCACCGTGGAAACGGAAGCATATATGCCGATGCCTATTTATTTGGCCCATAAATTGGCCCGCAGGTTGGCCGAACTGCGCAAGACCGAGCAGATAAAATATTTAAGACCGGACGGCAAGACACAAGTAACTGTGGAGTATCGCGACGGTAAACCATACAGGGTAGATACGGTTGTTGTTTCCACCCAACATCATCCCGATGTCTCCCAGGAACAAATCCGCAAAGACGTCCTGGAACAAGTGATTTACCCAATTATTCCCTCTAATATGCTGGATAAAAATACCCGTTATTTTATCAATCCCACCGGCAGGTTTGTTATCGGTGGTCCCCACGGCGATGCCGGGTTAACGGGACGGAAAATAATAGTCGATACTTACGGAGGAATGGCCAGACATGGCGGGGGAGCATTCTCCGGGAAAGATCCGACCAAAGTAGACCGCTCAGGAGCCTATGCCGCCCGCTACGTGGCAAAAAATGTTGTTGCCGCGGGTTTAGCGGAACGCTGTGAGGTCCAAATTGCCTACGCCATCGGAGTCGCCAACCCCGTTTCCATAGCCGTCAACACTTTTGGAACAGGCAAAGTCCCCGATGATAAAATAACCGAGAGCATCCAAAAAACCTTTGACCTTCGTCCAGCCGCCATAATTAAAACTTTGGATTTGCTGAGACCCATTTATCAACAAACCGCCGCTTATGGTCATTTCGGGCGCACCGATTTGGATCTTCCTTGGGAACGACTGGATAAGGCTGAGGAATTAAGAAAGCTGGCCGGTTTGTAAGTTAAAGCTTACTGCTGTACTCACTGCCATTTTAGGAATAACTAAATGGCAGTTTTCTTTTGAAAAATTTATTTAGCATTTCCTCTGGAGCTGTTATATAATAATTCTTAAAATTATCTTTATATTTTATTAGAAAAGTTCGGTAGGAGGATTTGTATGCTGGTTCAAGAAGAATTATTAAACGGCTTAAGAAGGACGGTAGAGCAAGTTTTAAAAGCCCCGTATTACCAAAAAAAAT
>JAAYII010000111.1 GCA_012523535.1 Peptococcaceae bacterium | reverse complement strand
TTCGCAGATAGGCAGGAAACGTTTGAGTATGGACAGGAGAAACCAGCCCAGCCACACACTTTCCCCTTTGCCCTTTCTGCCGATGGCACTAAATCCATCGTTCCAGTCGCCCGTACCAATTAAGGGTAATCCATGGGAGCCAAATCTTAAACTACGGTCAATAGCTAAAACACAATGCTCATAAACTGAAGCTTTTTTATCTAGCTCTGTTGGGATGGTATAACGCTCATCCTCATCTTCAGCCAGACAGTCCTGGGAGATAAATGTTGTCATCTCGTCTAAAATACTATAATCACCGGAATGTTCAAGATAATCGGCAGTAACATAAGGCAGCCAGAGCAAATCGTCGGAAAACTTCGTTCTTATACCTTTGCCTTTTTCCGCATGCCACCAATGCTGAACATCACCCTCCAAAAATTGCCTGGAGCTGTGAAGAAGAATTTGCCTTCTGGTTATGTCCGGACGGAGGATAGAAAAAGACATCACGTCCTGCAATTGATCCCTGAAACCAAATGCTCCTCCGGCTTGATAAAATGCCGCTCTACCCCAAATACGGCAAGCTAAAGTCTGATAGAGCAGCCAGCGGTTGACTAGCAAATCCAACGTCGGTTCAGGAGTCTTAACTTGAAGGATGGACAGTAGTTCATCCCAAAAAGTTAAGACTTCCCGGTAAGATTCTTCTATTTTTTCTTTATTTTGAAATGACTTAAGCAGATTAAGGGCCGATCTTTTATCCTCGCTATCCCCGATTAAAAAGTAAACGGTTTTTTCTTCCCCGGGTCTTAATGTTAATCCGATCTCTATGGCCGCACAAGGATCCAATGTTTGGCCTGCCTTTTCAGAAAGTTTGGCCTCTATTACCCCCTGCGGTATTTGCAAGCTGCGATTAATACCGATAAAGTCTTTGCGTTCACAGGTATAGGATTTGAATACCCCTCCATATCTTCCTAAAAACGCCACTCTGCCTTTAAACTCTTCCTGATATACATTGCGGCTTAATATTGCATCATCGTGTATTTCGCTGAATAAATAGGGAACGTTTTGTCCACGTTGAACACCGAGAACCCACTCCACATAGTAATAGGCTGAAATGTCCTTTTCCTCGGAACTTTGGTTTTTAAGTTTTAATTTGACTATTTTAAGATTGTGATTCATGGGGACAAAGACGGTTGTTTCTTGGTTTAGACCTTGACTAAAATGTTCAAATACCGAATATCCTTGCCCATGCCTTACGATATAGGGCTGGTAATCGCCGGAGGGCTGTGGAGTGGTCGACCATACTTTGCCTGAATTATTATCCTTAAGATATAAGGCTTCTCCGCTCCAATCCAACAACGGATCATTTGACCAGGGAGTAAGCTTATATTCTCTGCTGTTTTGAGACCAAGTGTATCCTAACCCCGCTTCGGTAACCAATGTTCCAAAGCCTGGATTGGAAATTATATTGCTCCAGGGTAAGGGGGTGGGATTATCACGGTCAACAAGTATCATATACTCTTTCCCGTCTTTAGTGAAACCGCCGTAACCGTTGAAATAGGATAGTTTGTTTTTTAATTCTTCTTTGACTTGTCCGTAGCCTGATTTATCATTCCGGTCTTCATTCAATCTCTTTGGGCGCTCCTGTATAGAGGATAGCTGTTCACTAAGCCGCACCAGTTTGGCTATTTGGTTGCTTAAAGAACCGTTTTCGCCGCTAAAAATGATTTTGGCCACGGTATGAAGCAAAACAATAGCTTCATTGCTGAGCTGATCCCTTTTTAAGACATAAACTCCTCCCGGTTTGTTTATTGATTTCCGAGCATGACTGAGACCAACCCTTTCTTCAATCATTTCCTGAATAAATTGAAAGTAGCCGGTATTATCCTCGTTCAGAATAACCAAATCAACAGCCAGACCTTTTATCTTCCAATACTGGTGAACTTTTAACATATCTTCGACTAAACGGTATTGGTTGTTTTCTTGGATTTTTAAAAGTACTATTGGGTAATCACCCGAAATTCCATAGGGCCAGAGTCCAGACTGCCCGAGTTGGTTATAGCGGATATGGCTTTTGCTTCGAGCCGGTCCGGAAAAAAGGATATAACTGCCCAAGGAATTGATCAAGGATTCTTCCGCAAAGGTTAAATTAAGGTTGGACGATTCCAATAAGTCTTGGGACCAAGACAATTCTTTAGCCTGCTGGAGGGTATACTTGTTCCTGTATTTTTCAGCCAACATTAAGACTTGTTCTTTACTTTCCCCAATACCGGTTAAATAATAAACATCAAGCGTTTTACCTCCCTCAATTCTCACTATCCCCCTGAGGCTTAAGATCGGATCGAGAACTGCACCGGTGGTCTTGCTCAAAGGCTGGTTAAAATCCAAAGCCTGGGGGTTGGCCAACGTCCTTCCCCTACCAATAAATTTTGACCTGTCGGTTTCATATTCTAATTCACCGACAAGATAATCGCCATCAACAAACAAGGTATGCATCATATAATACTCTTTTTCATTTCTGGTTCTGGAACGCCGGTAAGCGAACAAAGTACCCTGTTCGTAGCCCGTTTGAATAAAGAGTTTGCTGAAAGCCGGATGAGCGGCATCGGCAGCCAATCGGTCCAAAACTACTTCCAAATAGCTTGTTAATTGGATATCCCTGGAATGCTGGCTAAGGTTGGTTAAGGTAACTCTCCTGATTTCCACCGGGTCTTGAGGGCTGACAACCACGAATAATTGGGTAAGGATATTGCCGTCTTTGCGAGAATATTTAATAGCATTGGGGTAACAAGTAACCTTGTAATCCTCGCCCGGATCGTCCAATGGTCTGTAAGTAGCGGACCAAACTCCTCCGGAATTCAGGTTTTGGATATAGATAAAGGTGCCATACATATCCAAAGTTGAATCCTCACGCCAACGGTTAAGAAATATGCCTTTGTATTGGCTATATCCGGAACCCGATAAGGTCATCATAACTGAATAGTCATGATGGGCAATAAAATTGGTTCGTGGTACCCTGGTGTTAGGAGAAAAGTAAACAACAGGTTTTTCCTCTTGTTTGCGTGATACGGCCGGAATTTTTTGCTCGTTCACTTGTTCTATAATCGGATTGAAGGTGTATTCTTTTAGTGGAACCTGCTCTTGCAAGAGAAGTTCTATCGCTCTAATGGTTGGCTCGCGATGAAATCTTTCTTGAAAAATATTGCCTTTCAGTGCATTGGTAATGCTTATAATACTCATTCCTTGATGATGGGCCATATAGCTTTTGACAAGGCTGAATTCCTTGTTATAAGGTATGCGTGATTTTGTAAAGTCCAACGCCTCATAAAGGCCATACCTGCCATTGGCACCCAGCTCTTTCATGGCCAGCAGATTTTTCATACTTTCACGAAAATCCACAGCTAAAGCCATAAAAGAAGAATACGGGGAAATAACCATATCCTTGGATAAACCTCTTTTTAAGCCCAAACCGGGGACACCAAAAGCTTTGTATTGATAGTTGGACTGGATATCAAAAGCATAAAAACCGGACTCCGATATTCCCCATGGACTTTTTGCTTTTTTACCATAAGCTTTTTGAATTTTAACAACCGATCGATAGGATTCGTCCAAAAGCGTTCTCCGGTAATTGCGAATAAGAATTAAGGGCATTAAGTATTCAAACATTGTTCCGCTCCAAGCAACAAGACTTCTATGACCGTTAATCCTTGTGAGCGGACGGGAGACCTTAAACCAATGTGATTCCGGTACATCTCCTTTGGCAATGGCAAAAAAGCTGGTCTGTCGAGCTTCGGAAGCCAATAAATCGTAATATGATTTATCAAGTTTTTGTTCACTAAGGTTATAACCTATGGAAAACAGCCTTTTTTGTTTGTCAAATAAAGGCGTGAAATCCATGCCATAAGCCAGACTTTCCAATTGCCTCCGTAACCGGCAGATTCTTAAATACAATAGTACAGTATGTTTAAGCCCTACTTTAATTAGCCTTATTACTTCCGCTGAAGAAGATACTGCTTGATTTTTTTGCAGTTCCAAATATTTTTTTATTACTTCCCGTAGAGTTAGTTCAGAAAAGTCTTCAGCTATTTTGAGCCGGTTTTTGCTTTTTAAAAATGGAAAGTATCGTTCCAAGCATTGGGCGTAATCCCGGTGCATATTTATGAGAGCCGTAAACCAAAAATTTGTTCCTTTCTCCTTCTCCAGCTCAGTAAGCTTCCCTAACCATTGAGAAATAAAACGGTAAAGAGAAGAAATGGAGAATTTTTGCTGGCTGTTTAGCAAATTATCCAGTTCGGAATTGTAAATGACTATGACTTCTTCTTTATGGCTGTCTTGTTCTTCCATTTGTAGACGAAGAGTATCTTTGAGGCCATGTAAAACAGTCGTTTCCACTATTGGCCTTTTTAAGAATTCATGCAGTCCGTTTTTCAAAGCAATTAAATAGGTGGCAAAATTCCCGCTGTCCACAGTGGAAATGTAGATCGGCCAAAGAGGTTCCAGCGTAACGGTATTATACCAGTTGTAAATATGCCCCTTCCACTTGGGCAATTTCCTAATAGTTTTTAAGGAACAAGTTATTCTCTTCAATGTTGTATATTTGGAAATATAACCCAAATCCTCAGCTCCAAGATTGGCCAACATGGCCAATCCGATGTTGGTCGGTGAAGTGCGGGGAGCAACACCTTTATAAGGCTCCAATTGAACATTGTCCGGTGGCAAATAATTATTTTCCTGGTTAACAAAATTATCGAAGTAGGCCCAAATCTGCCTTGCCCATTTTCGAAGTTCAATTGCATCTTGTTCCTTGATACCTATTGGCTCATGCGGATAAGGTAAACTCAAGCGGTAAGCGATATATGGCCCAACCAGCCAAACTATGAAAAATGCGGTTAAGCCAATTCCGGCAGACATATGAACAAAATAATATCCTGGCAAAAACAATATACTTAATATAACTCCCGGCAGCATTTTTCTATTAAAGCCTTTGGAAGTTAAAATGACTCGCATTTCGGAATCGGCGGCAGTTTCCCACTCCAATAGCCCTCGTTTGGAGACAAATTGACGGTAAATGCTTCTAAGTATTGCGTCTGCCTGCAGGAAAGCTTGGTGGGGCAAAACTGCCAGTGAAAACAAAATACGGGACAACTCCAGTTTAAGCTCATATTTTAGAATTCTTAAAGTTAAGGTGCGGTCAAAAATTCTGCCCAGAATATTTAAAAGCAGAGGAAGTCCCAAATTTATAGCAACCAAACCGATTAAATACGGCCAAATGTTAATCAAGAAAGTAAATGAGAGAAACAGAATAATTAATTGCATGGGCGCATCCAAACTTCTGCGCAGGTTATCCACAATTTTCCAGCGGGAAATTATTGATAATTCCTTATGGAATATATAGCGCGCTATTTGCCAATCCCCTCTTATCCAACGATGCAAACGCTTGCTATATGAAAGATATTTTGTGGGATAGCCGTCAAATAATTGAATATCGGTTGCCAAACCTGTTCTGGCGAACAGCCCCTCAATCAAATCGTGGCTCAAGATAGTATTTTCAGGGAAACTATCCTTGGTAACGGCATGAAATACTTTTAGGTCATAAATCCCTTTACCGGTGAATATGCCCTCACCGAACAAGTCTTGATATATATCGGATATGGCACAAGTATAGGGGACAATACCGGCTGACCCGGTAAATATGGTAGCGAAAGGTGTGGCAAACGCGCTTGCTGCAGTCAAGCTAATTCTTGGTTGGATAATGCCATACCCAAATTCCACTCTTTTCAGGGCTTCATTAAATTCAGCTTTCTGCATGGGATGGGAAATGGTACCAATTAGCCTGCGGGCAGCATCTTTAGGCAAAATTGTATCTGCGTCCAAAGTA
>JAAYII010000110.1 GCA_012523535.1 Peptococcaceae bacterium | reverse complement strand
CCTTTATTCACACTGTAAGAGGGGTGGGCTATCTTTTCAAGGTTAATGAAGAATGACAATCTGATTGAAAAAATAAAGGAAAAAATTGAATTCTCCATACGACTTAAACTGTCCGTAAAATATATAAAAATACTTGTTGCTACCTTGTTGGCCGCTGCTATAGGGATAGTGCTGGTGTTTGGACTAATTAATATCAAGGAAAGCCTGGACGCCAATTACCGGCAAATAACCTCTATCCTGAATCAGGGGCAAGTTTTATATCCGGAGCAGGATAAATTCCCGGGTCTGCAGGACTATGCCGAGCAAAAGCAGTCTCCCGTTCTTGTTTTTGATCGGGCCGGAAACTTGCTATGGGGAAACCAACCGGAATTGGCCAAATACAAACCTAAAAGCTGGCTAAAATTTGTCCGGCAAAATGGCAAATTGTTTATCGTTCAGAACAAAAAGTACCCGCTGGCAAATACATCCTATGAATTAGTTATTTTCACCGATATCGGCCCCACTATTGCGGCCACTAGTAAATTGGCCCAAATTGTAGTCATTGTCATGGCCCTTTTGCTTTTGCCGGCCATAGCGGCAATTATTGAATCCGGAAAGGGTATTTTTCGGCCAATAAAGGATATGACAAAAACCGTCAAGCACATATCGGAAGAGAACCTAAACTTAAGGCTTAATGTCAGCGGCGCCCAAGATGAATTAAAAGAATTGGCTCTTACTTTTAATGAAATGATGAATCGGATAGAGGATAACTATAATCGTCAGAAACAATTCGTTTCCGATGCTTCCCATGAGCTAAGAACTCCCATTACGGTAATTCAAGGTTATGCCGACATGTTGAGCCGTTGGGGCAAGGATGATCCGGCAATCCTAAATGAAGCCATTAGCGCCATCAAAAATGAAGCGGCAAACATGAAGGAGTTAATTGACAAACTTTTGTTCCTTGCCAGGCACGACAACAGAACCTTTGTTTTTGAAATGGAAGAGTTTAGTCTTACCGAGATGCTGCTCGACATTGTCAAAGAAACCCAAATCATAGATTCCAGCCATAAGATCAGCTATGACATTAATCAGGAAATATCCTTATTCGCCGACAGGAACAGGATGAAGCAGGCGATTAGGATACTTATGGATAATGCCTTAAAATACACGCCCCCGGGCGGGGAGATAAATATTAGTTTGGAAAAGGTTAGTTTGGAAGATAACAATTATACGGCTATTAAGATCAAAGATACCGGCATAGGAATGTCGGAAGAGGAATTAAAGCATATTTTTGATCGTTTTTACCGGGCCGACCAATCCAGGGCCAAAGAAAAGGGAGGGCATGGTTTGGGCTTGGCAATTGCCAAAATAATAATTCTGGGGCATCAAGGGAAAATTAAAGTCAGGAGCAAAAAGGGGGCAGGCTCGGAATTTACTATTTTATTGCCGGAAAAGGTCTGAAAATTTCCACTTAAGTATTTTCTTAGCACAATTATGTAGTATACTTAAATAAAGAATAGTTTTAATTTTCTCCCAAAATGAGTAATTGCCCTTTCCAGTGCAAATAAAAAGAATAGGAGGTACATAATATGGATCTCAAAGTGTTTTATAAACTGAGTTACGGTCTCTATGTGGTTGCTTCAACGCTTGACGGGAAACATAACGGGCAAATTGCCAACACCGCCTTTCAGATTTCCGTGGAGCCTCCGACCATAGCTGTCAGCATCAATAAGAATAATCTTACTAATACCTATATTAGAAACAGCAAAATCTTTACGGTTTCTATTCTCCCGCAGACCGTTCCTCTTGATTTTATCGGTCATTTCGGCTTTAAATCAGGCAGGGATATTGACAAGTTTCAGGGTGTCTCCTTCCGCCTTGGAAAAACGGGAGCCCCAGTTCTTACGGAAAACAGCTTGGGATACCTGGAAGCGGAAGTTATTGACAGCCTGGATGTAGGCACTCATACAGTCTTTATAGGCAAAGTAGTAAATACCGAAGCCCTGGCCGAAGGAGAACCGATGACATATGCCTATTATTATCAGATAAAAAGCGGAGCCACCCCTGCTGCTGCCCCTGTACCTGCCAGTACCGGCGCGAAGCAGGCCCAAGGCCCAACAGGACCTCAAAGCGGTAGCCCCGGCTTGAAAAAATACGAGTGTTCCGTATGCGGTTATATTTATGATCCTGAGAAAGGGGATCCTGACTCCGGAATTGCTCCCGGGACACCTTTTGAAGATTTGCCGGATGATTGGGTATGTCCCTTATGCGGTGTTTCCAAGAGCGAGTTTACCCCTGTTGAGTCTTAAACAGGAATTATTTAAGCGCGGTAGTGATAATAGCCATCTTATAAACTTCATCAGCGTTGCAGCCTCTGGAAAGGTCATTGATAGGAGCATTCAGCCCTTGGAGAATAGGGCCGTAAGCCTGGAAGCCGCCTAAACGCTGAGCAATTTTGTAGCCGATATTGCCGGCGTTGATATCAGGGAAAATAAAGGTATTGGCTTGTCCCGCCACAGGCGATCCGGCAGCTTTGGTTTTGGCCACTGTGGGAGAGAAAGCGGCGTCGAACTGAAGTTCTCCGTCTACAGGGAAGTCCGGATTTAAAGCTTTAACCTTTTCGGTTGCATTGCGTACTTTATCCACCATTTCACCTGCTCCTGATCCCAGAGTACTGTAGGAAAGCATGGCCACTTTGGGATCGATTCCGAAGACCCTGGCTGTTCTGGCTGTTTCTACGGCGATTTCCACCAGTTCATCTTCGCTGGGCATGATGTTGATAGCGCAGTCCGCCATGGCATATAATTCGTCGCCCTTTTCAGTTTGGCGATGCAAAATAAAGCAACTGGACACAATTTTATTGCCGGGTTTGGTTTTAATAATTTGCAACGCCGGCCTTACCGTGTCGGCGGTAGAATAAGTGGCTCCGCCCAATAAAGCGTCTGCATATCCCATCTTAACCAGCATAGTGCCGAAATAATTGGTCTGGGCTAAAGCGGCCCGGCATTGGGCTTCATCCATTTTGCCTTTCCGCAGTTCCACCATTTTGGTTACCATGGCCTCAAAATTGTCATAGTTTAAGGGATCGATTATTTCCATACCATCAACGGACCAGCCGCCCTTGGCGGCAGCAGCTTTTATCTCATCCGGATTTCCTAGAAGAACGGGGGTTAGGATACCGTCCTTATGCAACCGGTTTGCAGCCTCTAGGATTCTAGGGTCTGTACCCTCTGGAAAAACAAGTTTTCGCTTTTCAGCTTTTAAGTTGGCAATCATACTTTCAAACATGACAATTCCTCCGTTACAAAAAAAGTTTTTGGACATAAAAATTATAAACACATTAATGT
>JAAYII010000109.1 GCA_012523535.1 Peptococcaceae bacterium | reverse complement strand
TATGATCCTGCTACCTGTAACTATAATAAAGGCCATTACTATTAATATAATACTGGCCGTAAACGGATTTTGGCCGGATTTATTATATTTCATCCCTATCACCCGTTTTGTATTCTGTATTTTCATTTGAAAAGCGGTATGAACCTAATTATAATATTAAAGGCTATTTCCCATTATCCTTCCGGCAGACGAAAACACGCCAGCATAACAAACTTTATTAGCATATCCAACAGTTTTCATTTTAATTATTTGCGGAAATACATTTTCATTGACCAAACTGTAATTATTGAACAATTAATCACGGAGAAACTGGTTTTATCTTCATTTTTCAGCCAAACACAGATTCCATCTTAGTACAGGAGAATGGTTTATGCAAGCAGAAAGTTTACGAAACATAGCAATTATCGCTCACGTTGACCATGGCAAAACCAGCCTGGTAGATGTTATGCTCAAACAAAGCGGCGCTTTCCGGAGCAATGAAAAAGTTGAAGAGAGAATACTGGATTCCAACGAGCTGGAAAAAGAACGGGGAATAACCATCCTGGCCAAAAATACATCTGTTTTCTGGCAGGGCATTAAGATAAACATTGTCGACACTCCCGGCCACGCCGATTTCAGCGGGGAAGTGGAACGGGTCTTAAAAATGGTGGACGGGGTTTTGCTTGTTGTGGATGCTTTTGAAGGGCCCATGCCCCAGACCAAATTCGTCCTGCGCAAAGCCCTGGAGCTCGATCTCAAAGCGATTGTAATTATCAATAAAATCGACCGCCCCGATGCCAGGCCCTACGAAGTGGTGGATGAAGTGCTGGAATTGTTCTTGCAATTAGGGGCAAGCGAGGAGCAGCTTGATTTTCCGGTGATCTATACCTCGGCCCGCTTGGGCACGGCCGGCTACGAGCCGGATAAAATGAATAAAGACCTGACCCCCTTATTTGAAACCATTGTCCGGGAAATTCCCGCTCCCGAATCCTATCCCGACCTGCCGCTGCAAATGCTGGTTACTACCCTGGATTACAATGACTATCTGGGCAAAATTGCCATCGGCCGTATTTTTCGCGGTAAACTAATTGCCAACTCCCCGGTGGCCGTAGTCAAACGGGACTCAACGGTAGAAAAAGCTAAAGTCGGCAAGATTTTTACCTTTGAAAACCTCAAGCGCGTCGACGTTCCCGAAATCGAGGCCGGAGATATTGTTGCCGTCAGCGGCATTCCCAGCATTAATATCGGAGAAACCATTGCCGATATTCTAAACCCGGAGGCCTTGCCTACCATTGAAATCGATGAACCGACTTTGACCATGATGTTTATGGTCAATAACAGCCCCTTTGCCGGAACGGAAGGAAAATATGTGACTTCGCGCCAACTGAGGGAGAGGTTGTTTAAAGAAATTGAGACCAATGTCAGCCTCCGGGTGGAAGAAACCGAAGATACCGATACCTTTAAGGTTTCCGGACGGGGAGAACTCCATCTCTCCATCCTCATCGAAAACATGCGCCGGGAAGGATTTGAACTGCAGGTTTCCAAACCGAAAGTCATAATTAAAGAAATCGATAATGTGAAGTGCGAACCTTATGAACTTTTAACCTGCGACGTTCCTGACCTTTATGCCGGCACCGTCATTGAAATGGTGGGCTCCCGCAAAGGAGAAATGACGAATATGGTGAATTTGCCCGGCAATGTAACTAGGCTGGAATTCATCATCCCCGCTCGCGGTCTTATCGGTTTCCGCAGTGATTTTCTGACCGAAACCAGAGGAGAGGGCATAATGTCCCACGTCTTTCATTCCTTCCAGCCCTACAAGGGAGAAATTCAAGGAAGGAACAGGGGAGTTCTAATAGCCTCGGATCCCGGGGAAGCCACCGCCTACGCCATTTACCAACTCCAAGACCGGGGCCAAATATTCGTCACCCCCGGCACCAAAGTCTATGAAGGAATGATTGTGGGCGAAAGCAACAGAGAGCAGGATATCGATGTCAATATCACCCGCAAAAAGCATTTAACCAACATGCGGGCCAGCGGATCCGATGAAAACCTGTACCTGGAGCCTCCCAGAATTTTCAGTTTGGAAGAGGCTTTGGAATTTATCAACGATGATGAATTGGTGGAAATAACACCCTCAAATATCCGTTTACGCAAAAAATATTTAGATAAGAATTCCAGGGTTAAGTACAATAAACAACGCTCTCTCGGCACAAATAATTAAACCACCGGCTTATCCTTCTATCACCAAAAAACCGCATTTCCATAAAATGGAATATGGCGAAATTAATGTTTTTTGGTGAGGAGCGAAATGGTGCTGGAATTCTTACTTGCTTTAAGCATCCGTTTTTTCTTGTTCGACTTTGTACTGTTTAAAAGAATCAGGAACTATTTGAAACAAAAGGGATACGTTTTTCGCAAGTTATTCTCCTGTCCCTTCTGCCAGGGCTTTTGGTGCGGGCTGGCGGTATATATTTATTTTCACGGTCTTGTCTTAAATTGGTCTCATATAAGTTCCTTATTCTGCTTTGGTTTTGTCTCGGCCTATCTTGGTTTAGTTACGGCGGTTGTCCTGGAACCTTTAATCAACTACTATGAAAAGAATTTGGATTTTCCACTGAAATAGGGCGCACAAAAAAAACGTGGCGAATTTTGAGTTTAAACACTTCACCACGTTTTTTGTTGGAGGTATTAGAGTTGGAATAAGATTTAGAACAGCTTGTTCTTATTTTTTCTACCAGTACCAGAAACGGCGGCGCCATCTGAATCCGAAAAACGGGAAACCCCAGAAAAATGGAAACCAACCGAACATGTGCTCACTCCCCCAGGAAAAGATTTCCATATAATATATGATTTTCCTCTCAAAAAGTCACTTGGTCCTACCCTGGGGATAAGCCAATTTACTTTATTTTTTCGGTTATTGACAAGCAAACATCTAAATCATATTTCCTGCAGCAGGCTTTATCCGGTTTTATATCTGTTCAAAGGCACAGCACATAAGCCTTGACCAATTATACGGCTTCCAGGTTTTCCTCCTGGGGATTCTTTTTGTTTATCACAATCCTACGGGCGGAGAAGAAGTTCATTAAAGCGATAAGGGCTCCTCCCAGGAAAACATATTTATATCCTTCCGGTCCGGACAAAACCCAGATATAACCGCCGATCAGCGGTATTATCATGGAAACGACATGGTCCAAACTAACCCCCAAAGAAAGGGTGGGGGACACGTCATCTTCATGCAGAGCAATTTTCTTGGCATAAGTTGCCCTGGCCATCATAACCGCATCCAAGCTCATATCCAAAACATAGCAACAAGCCACCACCACTAAAGCCACCGTCCGGGGAAACAAATCCTCGGCAAAAGCATAACCCAAACAGAGGAAAAACAGGATTACCGCTTCCCCGGTAAGAATAAATTTTTCCCCCACCCGGTCGATCAAATAACCTACCAGCGGTTTAAAAACAATACCCAGACAGGCCACTATAAATAACAGCATGGTCATGGTGGTAACTTTCTGATGAAAAACATCCACCAGAACCCAAGGGGCAAAGGTTAAAAATATTTGCTTCCTGGCGCCGTACAAAACGTTCAACCAATAATAAAGGCCGTACTCTCTCCTAATTACAAAACGTTTGGTCTGAGGAGCGACTCGTTGCTTGTTCATGCAGAGAAGGAAAATGGCCGCTCCCAAAAAAGCAAGGGCACCGATACTAAAAGCAACCAGATAAGAAATATGCAGAAAATAGAATAAGGCCCACAG
>JAAYII010000108.1 GCA_012523535.1 Peptococcaceae bacterium | reverse complement strand
CCATAGAATTGCTCTGCATATTCTTCCTGCCAATTATTCTGCCTGTATTCATCCTCCCTCATTTCTTGGGGAATATCAATAGACATGTTGACTCCTTTCATGCGTAGACGGAAAAAGAGCCCGAGCAAAATGGCAATCAAAGTCTTTTGGCTGATTTTATAAATTAGCTGCTGCGGGACCAGCTCGGTAATTGTTTGATCCAAATAATCCAAGGCCTTTTCCGGCATGTTAAGTTGAATGTAGCCTTTAATTACCTGGAAATAATTTAGGAAATCATGACGCTGCAATTGAAAATAATCTATCTGCTCATAGAGCAATTTTTTGTCCAAATTATCCATAATCGCCTCCTCCATACAAAAATACCCCCGGGCAACCCCAAGGGTAGTATATTAGCGAACTATTGGGCTTGAGAAACTATTTTCTCGGGATAAACACTGACTTGCTTGCGGTATTTATCCTTACGTTCAAACTTCACATAACCGTCAATGAGAGCAAATAATGTATCATCTTTGCCCAAACCGCAATTTTTACCAGGATGGAATTTAGTTCCGCGTTGTCTTACCAAGATATTGCCGGCCAGCACATATTGACCGTCGGCACGTTTTACTCCCAAACGTTTCGCCTGGCTGTCCCTACCGTTTCTGGTACTGCCCATGCCTTTTTTGTGAGCCATGAAGTTCACCTCCTTGGGCCAAATAAAATATCTTAAGCTTTGATTGTTTCCACAGACAATTCAGTGTAAGGCTGGCGATGTCCTTTTTTAACTCGAACATGCTTTTTGGGCTTGTAACGGAAGGCGATAACTTTGTCGGCTTTACCGTGGGCTACAACCTTGACCGTCACAGATGCCCCTTCGACAAACGGTGTACCAACCGTAATATTTCCGTCTTTGTTCAACAACAATACTTTGTCAATATCCAAAGTTTGTCCTTCGGCAGCATCGATTTTTTCCACTCTTATACGATCGCCTTCTTGAACTTTGTACTGTTTGCCTCCAGTTTCAATAACTGCGTACATTGTTTGCACCTCCTCAACCCAGACTCGCCTCCTTAGGTCGGTTAAACAACCCGTTATTACCCAATTCGAGCGGTTGTGGTAAAGAGCAACCACGATAAATTATTCTAACATTATTATTAACCATAGTCAATTACTTTCAAAAGCTTTGGAATCCCAAATCCAACCTTTGCCTTCACATTCCCGACAGGGAACCGTATAGCGGGCGGCCAAGGTCTGACCTTCTTTTTTTCGGGTTATTTCCACCAAACCCAGTTTTGTCGGTCCAAAAACTTTTGCTTTTGTTTTTTCTTTGGCCAGGGTTTGATTTAAACAGTCCAATAGAATTTCCCAATCATTCTCCCTTTCCATATCGATAAAATCGATAATAATAATGCCGCTGAGATTTCTAAGCCTTATCTGGCGCCCGATTTCCAGGGCTGCTTCCAAATTAATGGACAAAATCGTATCCTCTACAACCTTGTGGCCGGTAAATTTTCCGGAATTAACATCGATGACAGTCAGTGCTTCAGTCGGTTCAATTACCAAATAAGCTCCGCTGGCTAGAGTAACTCTGGCTTGCAAAGCGTTCTTGATCTCTTGATTGACCTGATAATAATCAAACAGTGAACCTTTAAAATTGGTCCATATTTTGCCCGCTGCCGCCGAACCCACTTTTTTGAGGTTTTCCCTCAAGAATTGAGCCAAATCACCGTTATCAACTATAATCTCGTCAACGGAATCATCAATAATATCGCGCAAAAGGCGAATAACCGGATCATTCCCGTTGTAAAGCATACCTTTATTGATCCGGTCTTTTCTTTCTTCTATTTGCTTTTGCAATACACAAAGTCTCTGAATATCCTCTTCGATTTCTTTCTCCTCAACTTCGGCAGCCAAAGTCCTGATAATTATTCCTGCATGATCAGGTTTCAATTTTTTGGCCAGTTTCAACAGGTATTGCCTTTTTTCTTTATCTACGATTCTCCTCGATATCCCAAGATATTCGCTTTTACCGGGGAGTAAAACCGTAAAACGTCCGGACAAAGTAAGATTGGTCGTTACCCTGGCCCCTTTATTGCCTACCGAGTCTCTTATTACCTGGACAACAATATCCTGGCCCTCACGCAAAAAGTTTTCAATAGTAGGAATTATCTTGGACAAAATGTTTTCGTCTTGAAATTGTTCAGACATGACCACATCTCCGACGTATAGAAAGGCATTCTTTCCTAGGCCAATATCCACAAAGGCAGCCTGCATGCCAGGCACGACACTCATTACTTTACCCTTGAAAATACTGCCGGCCAGGCGGGACTCCCTTGCCCCATCGTCCAATATTTCCATGAGTTTACCTTGCTCCAGGATTGCCGCCCTTATTTGATTGTTCCGGGTAGTAATAATAATTTGTTTCATGAGGATTCAAGAGGCTCCTTAAGTTGTCCTTTTTGATCGGCTATATAAAGGCCCTCGCGGATGATTTCAATTTTATCCTGTTCTATGTTTAAACCTTCCAGCGAAGCAATACTGGCCAAAAGCTCTTCAGGCCTTACCGAACCTTGGTTTCCGGTGACAATATCCATGCGCAGCACAATTCTGTTATTAATACAGCATTCTTGTAATACCTCAATGCTTTGTACCAAGGCCCGGATATTGCGCTCACTTTTTTTCCCTTTATGCCATCTGGTTACAATAACCTCATCTCTGGCCAGCCATCTTGCACAGGCTTCGGCTACTTCTCGGCCTTCCAATTCCGGTGTCCCATGAAGAAACACCTTATATCTGGCCAGGTTGATTACCGCCATCAATGCTTTGCTCCCTTCGGGACGGACAGCCGCTCCTTTTATCTTAATGCCTTCCGGCAGTTGCTCTTGCAATTTTTTCACCATCTCGGCCAGTAACTCTTCTTGGTTTGAACCTTGAACCTCTTGGACATCAATATCCACATATTCCCGCTCCCCTTCTACCCCCACCGCCAAGGGGGGACCGAAAGAAATTTTAGGATGGGGGGTGAATCCTTCCGAATAATAAATTTTAATTTGAGCCCGGCGCAAAGCTCTATCGAAAACCCGAGCCAAATCGAGATGGGCGATATATTTGGCTTGATTTTGCTTACTGTAAGCCAATCTTATTTTCAAGACAGCCATCCTTTCGTTTTACAGTTCATATTTAACCCCTTATCCTTATCGTTATTTCCTTAAGCGTTATTTCCTTAAGTGTAATTGCCTTAGTTATTATGGGTATTTATTTGGTATGAATTCTTTGCTGCTGAATAGAATTAAAACAATGGGAAACAGCCTTTGTCCAAACTCGGGGAGAGGTTATACAGCTTACGGAAACCATTGTCCGCTCCGGAGATTATACGGCACCCATCTATCTTAACCAAGCCCAAACCCTTATCAGTATCAGCCTGGAACAAAGCAACCGATGGATCCAATATCTCTTTGAAATTCTGAACATAAGCCCGGCCCTGAAAAAAATGCTGTTGCCGTTTCCGTTATTCGGCATATCATTCGCGAATCGGAATACTTCTGCGGCATTGCCCAAACAATTTGTGCCAGTTAGGATTTCGGTGCAAACTCCGTAAATTTTACGGGCTTGGCCACTTCAGGACACACCCCGCAGCGGGCGCATTTACGGCGACAATCCGGCGTTACGCTGCAGTTTAAAGCCTTTTTGTATTCTTGAAGCAAAAACTCTTTGCTTACACCGGGGCTTAAATGATCCCAGGGAAGAATTTCATCCAATGCGTATTGGCGATTGGCATAAAAATGGGGATCCAAACCGGTTTGAACAAACCCCTGCTGCCAAATATCAAAGCGGAAATGCTCGCTCCAACTGTCAAATTTACAGCCTGCCTCAACAACCCATTCCAAGAGATCCGCCAT
>JAAYII010000107.1 GCA_012523535.1 Peptococcaceae bacterium | reverse complement strand
AGACAGGTCCTTTGGGTGAGAGCACAGGTGCTGCCGTAATATTCGGTACTACCGGCGGTGTAATGGAAGCAGCCTTAAGAACTGTGGCAGAAGTGCTTAGCGGGCAAGAAGCCGAGAATATTGAATATCATGAGGTCCGGGGCTTGGAAGGGGTAAAGGAAGCCAATATTAGGATCAAAGACCTGGAAATAAAAGCGGCGGTAGCCCATGGTACAGGCAATGCTCGCAAACTTTTGGAGAAAATACGGGCTGGTGAAGCCGACTATCACTTTGTTGAGATTATGGCTTGCCCCGGTGGATGTGCTACGGGAGGCGGCCAGCCTATTCGCACAGCGACGGAAAAAATGGAAGTCGATTTCCGGAAAGTGCGCGGGCAGGCCCTGTATAAAGCTGACAGCCAGCTTAAATATAGAAAATCCCATGAGAATCCGGAAATTAAAAAGATTTACCAAGACTTTTTCGGAGAGCCTAATAGCCCGAAAGCTCACGAATTATTGCATACTCATTATGTCCAACGCCCTCTCTACCCGGATAATAATTAAAAAAAATATCCTCAGTTTAAAATATAGAGTTAGGTTAAAGTAGAATTATTCATAGTAAAAAAAAACTTAGATTAAATGGGCGAAAAAAAATTGAGGTCGGCAAACGGTTTGGCTAGTGGACAATTTTGGCAATTGACTAACAGTATTTTATCTTGCCATTTTTGTTAAAACTATATCTAAACAAATACCTGACGAGGTGATGTATATGGCTTTAATTCCTTACGAACCTTTCCGTTTGTTTGACCCTCTTTGGAATGAAATGGACAGATTTATGCGCCGAGGCAAAGAGGATATGTCTGAATGGCTCTATCGCGTCGATGTGGAAGAGACTCCTGACAAAATAATTGTATCAGCCGAGATTCCTGGCATAGAGAATAAGGAAGATCTCAATATTCAAATCGATGAAAATATTTTGACCATTCAAGGAGAGATAAAGCGCGCAAAATACAATGAAGAACGCACCTTCAGATCTTCTGAACGTTATTTCGGCACCTTTAGGCGAAAGATTACTCTTCCTGCTACAGTAAAGGCGGATGGGGCCCATGCCAAATACCGCAATGGTGTTCTGGAATTGACCTTTTTGAAGGATCAGCATCCTGCCGCCCGGACTATTGAAGTAGATTTTCATTAAAATAAAAAGGTTTAGAGTGTCGGTTACCCGACACTCTTGCTATTTATAACGAATTTTATTATAGCAATTATAACGAATAATATATTTTTACAATAAAATATAACAAATCATATAATGAAATTTAAACAAACCTGTTTTTAAATATAATGACATTTCCTCTGTCTAAACTTTGCTTTTTATTTTTGTTTGACTTATAAAGCACAAAAGAGTAATATTTTTATGTATAAACAAGGAGAATAATTATGAAAAGAAGGTGAGAAAACTGGACGGTGACAGTTGCTACGGACCTAAATTGAATATTACAGCATTAAGCAGGTTAAAGTCTTGGTTTTCTTCTTCTTTTCATATTAAAAGGAGTATATGGGATTCTGAGACTTAACCTGCTAGAACGGGGGGGAAACGGTGCTCAGAATCTACAAAAATGATGGTATTAATTTTACTGAATTAGATATTACCAATTTAGTTAGAAACGCTTGGATAAACCTGGTAAACCCTACCGCTGAGGAATTGGAGTTGGTTGCGGAAAAAACCAAAACACCTATTGACTTCCTTAAGGCAGCGCTGGATGAAGAGGAACGTCCGCGTATTGAAATGGAAGAAGAATCGGTTTTAATATTGATTAACATTCCGGTTATGCTCAGCGAAACGAATTACGATACTTTGCCTCTGGGAATTATTATTACTCCTCAACACATTATATCTGTCTGCCTGGAAAATAACCCGGTTATTCTTGAGTTTAACGAATACAATCGAAGATACTTCAGTACGGCAAAAAGAACGAGATTTTTATTTCAAATCTTATATAAGTCTGCAACTTATTATCTCCGTTATCTGCGTCAGATTAGCAAATTGAGCGAGCAGATCGAGCTCGGTTTGCGTCGGACCATGAAAAACAAAGAGTTGTTTGAACTTATGGATCTTCAACAGGGCTTGACTTATTTTACCTCATCCTTGAGGGCTAACGGTATTGTTCTTGATAAACTACTTCGAATTCGCTCCAACCAGCAGACCAATCATCTTATTCAAATTTTCGAAGAGGATGAGGATCTGTTAGAAGATGTAATCATTGAAAACAACCAGGCTGTGCAAATGGTTGAAATGTACAGCAGGATTTTATCGGGTATGGCTGAAACTTTCGCTTCCATTATCTCCAATAACTTGAATATGGTTATGAAATTCTTAACGGCTATGACTATTATTTTGGCCATCCCGACGATGATTGCAAGCTTCTGGGGCATGAATGTCCTGGTACCGTTTCAGGAAAACCGATTCGGTTTTCTATGGGCTGTTATAATAATATTGGCTGCTACCGGAATAACTACGTATGTACTTATTCGACGAAGAATTCTTTGATTGACGAGGATAGGGGGATGGTTCTTTGATGCGGACAAGGGAACTGTCCCCTGTCTTCTTCTTAAGCAAATGTTCGGTCAAAATATATGTTTTTGCTGCCGGCACTTAAGGGGATGCCGACCACAATTTCTCCTTCCATTAATCCCAGTTTTCTTGCTGCTGTGCCCACCGTATACATAATGCGATTATCGACATTGTGAATGCTTGCAGTTTTAACGGCTGAACCAAGAGCAATACCGAGATCAATTAGACGCCAGGCACATAAAGGGCCTGCATGTTCGGGACCTTCCGTGGGAGCTGGGAGTTGGGAGCATTTTGGGTAACCGCAGGCTCCGCAGTTCAGGTTAGCGGGTTTGGCCTCCTGTAAAGCCAGTATAACAACGGCTTGAGAATTTCTGACATTTTCGCTGTCGCGGATATAAGATTTTTTGCCGGGCTGTTCTCCCAATTCCTTCATTTTGTCCGCCAGGTAACCGATAATTTCTGAATTGGTTACAACCTTGATTCTCACGGAGTCTTGGCCTCTGGCTTTAGGAGCGGTGTTAGCTGACAAAGCCATTAATTCAGCTACAGTTTTAATT
>JAAYII010000106.1 GCA_012523535.1 Peptococcaceae bacterium | reverse complement strand
TTGCATTATTTTCCAAAGGGCAAAATAAAACCAGACTTAGTTTCAGTCTGGTCAGTTATATTAGATTATAAAAGGATGTTTAAAATATTTCTTTTTGGTCTTATCAAAAAAACAATACTAGGCCAATACATTTTTTAGCTCATTTATATCAAAGGGTTTAAACAAGAATTTCTCAACACCCAGGGCTTTGGCACAATCCAAGTAATTGGGATCACTATAAGCAGTCATTAAGACCACTCGGGTTTGATTGCCCTTTTCTCTTAATTTCTTTAAAACATCGAAACCGCTCATCCCAGGCATTTTAACATCCATGATAATCAGATCCGGCTTGAATCTCGGTATAATCTCCAGGGCTGCTTGACCGTTAGCGCATTCTTCAATTTCATTGCTATATTTAGCAAAAACTTCAATTAAAAGTTTTCTAATCCCCTTTTGGTCATCCACAATAAGTAGCTTCACAAAAATCCGCCCTTGCGCATTTTAGTAATTATTCTTGGTTAATAGGCAAAATTCCTTCCCTTATTACTCTTTTGGCACAGATTACCCCATTCTTTTTATATAGGCGAGGTATACGGGAGTTTGCTAAAGTTCTGCGCAAAGGAAGAAAAACCTCTTCCCCCGGATGGCACTCTAAATTGCCCATATCGATCACAGTAAGCTGCATACCGATCTTGCCTGCAACCTTGACCGGCTTGCCTTTAAAAAGCACTTTCTCCCGGCCGAGTTGAAAGCCAAAGAGAGCGGCTATATTTTTTATAATAATCTTAATTAGATCCACAAAGCCTTGAGGTACCAATTTGGGTGCCACACCAAAACCATCGGCATAACCGACGTCAATAACCGCCAGAGTGGTTTCTTTTTTGCATTTATAAAGACTTTGATAACCGACAAAGGTCCCTTTGGGAACCCTTTGCAAGTGGACGATTTTGGCTTTGACCGTCCAGGGGTCTTTCAAATCAATCGTCCCGGAAAAGGCCGGGGAAGGAAAATGTCCGCATAAAAGTGTTCCCGAACGAACCAGCTCATAATGATATTCCGGAAAATCTAACAGACCGGCACTGTTGCAAATGTGTCTGCAAGGAATATTTATCCCATTTTCCTCCAATATATTGATATATTGAACAAACTTCTCATGTTGTTTTCGCGTGTAAGTCTTATCCCTTTGAGCCCCCCGGGCCAAATGAGTATATACCCCTCGCAAATCAAGATAAGGAGCTGCTTTTAAAGCCTCGCACAGGGCGGGAAGCATTTCTCGCGTAAAGCCGGTCCGTCCCAAACCGGTTTCCAGCTTAAGGTGAATTCCTGCTTTAATCTCCAGTTGACGAGCAACTTCGTTTATTTCGGCAATCCATTCCAAGCGGGAAACAGTAAGATTAATTCTCTGAGCCAAGGCTTGCGGCCATTCCTCCGGGCTTGAAGGACCGAGAACCAATATTTCCCCTTCAATACCATGTTCACGCAACAACAATGCCTCTTCCACCCGGGTAACAGCAAAAGCGCGACAGCCTTCTTCTTCCAAGGCTTGCGCTACAGGAACTGCACCCAAGCCATAAGCATCCGCTTTTACAACGGCCATCAAAGTCACGCCTGGTGCAAGCTTACTTATTATCTGCCGGTAATTGTGTTTTACAGCGTCTAGATCAATCTCTATCCAAAGGTTGGGCATGTTAACCATTGAACCTTTCCGTAAGAACTGTATATTGAGGCGTTCTTATTTACGCCGCAAACTGGCAATACTTTTTTTCAATTTACCGGAATACAACCTTTCCACAGTTTTCCATATAAAATACATAATCGGCCTGTAAACCAAGTCCCATTCCCCGATAAACTCCGTGAACTCGCCGTTAAAACCTTTTTTAAATTTGTATAAGCCAAAGAGGGGATTGTCTTCGCTGAGATCCCCGGAAACCCCGCGAAAATCATAAATGGTGCATCCTTGGGCTTTAGCCCAGCGTATCATCTCCCACTGGATAAGATAATTGGGCATGACATTGCGAAATGAATTGGAGGAAGCCCCATAAACGTACCAGACCTTTTTCCCGGTAAGAAAAGCAATCGTACCGGCGATAATTTCCCCTTGATATTCAGCAATAAAAAGTTGTCCATAACCCGCGGGAACCAAAGTATCATATAAATCCTCAAAATAAGAATAAGAGCGAATCAGGAATTTATCTCGAACCGCCGTCTCTTCAAGCACCCGATAAAAGGCGGGCAAATCTTCCCTGGTTCCAATTCTGATGACAACCCCTTTTCTTTTTGCCAACCGTATATTGTAGCGGGTTTTTTGATGCATGTTAGCCAATAATGTATCTTCATCAGGGGTAATATCAAGTCTAAAGACAAACTTGGGCTGAACCCCCTCGAAATTTTTCCCTTTATCAACCAGCTTAAAGCCTGACTTAATTAAAAAATTAGCTAACTCTTGATTGCTTTTCGGTATGTCCGGGTCTATTTTCAGTAAAATTGCTTTTTCTTTCTTAGCCCTTTCCTTGATAGCCTGCCAAAGGACAGACAGCTTTTCATAATCAGCCATGTCTACAACCGGTCCCCTGGGGCAATAAAATATGGGACAGCGGAAAAAAGGCAGCTTCCTGGCCAGGATTGTGGCCGCGGCTACAATTTGGCCATTTTCCTCCAAAGCAAGCCTTAAAGGCTTCCAACCCGTCCGTTCTTTGATATCGCCCCATTCCCAAAGTTGCATGGCATGGCCTTTGGGATGGCTGGTAATAAACGAATTATAGCTAGGCTTGTCTTCCTCATTTAACCATTTAACAGTATACTGCATTACAAAAATTCCTCCAGAAGACATTATTGCCATATTCTTGCGGATAAATACTGTCCGATCATGTTCAGGCATTTTTTTAATTCTTTTGCAAGGAAGCCATAATAAACTGTTGAAATAAAGGATGCGGTTTATTGGGCCTGGACTTAAATTCCGGATGAAATTGAGAGGCTACAAACCAAGGGTGATGAATATACTCAATTAGTTCCACCAATCTTTCGTCGGGGGAGGTTCCGGCTATCAGCAATCCATTTTTGCTAATTATCTCTCGATACTCATTATTAACCTCATAGCGATGACGATGTCTTTCATAGACTATTTCTTCTCCGTAGGCCTGACAAACCTTGCTCTCCGGGTTAAGCTTTACCGGCGATGAGCCCAGGCGCATGGTCCCTCCCATATCTTCAATTCCTTTTTGTTCGGGCAAAAGATCGATCACAGGATGTTCCGTCTCCGGATTGAACTCCGTACTGTTGGCATTGCGCAGTCCACAAACATTGCGGGCGAATTCTATAAGAGCGCACTGCATGCCCAAGCAAATTCCCAGATAAGGCACCTTATTCTCTCTGGCATATTGAATGGCTTTTATTTTCCCTTCAATTCCCCTGTTACCGAAACCTCCCGGTACAAGAATACCTTTAACGCCTTTAAATACATCGTTTAGGTCGATGGCGGGGTTCTCCAGCTCTTCGGAATTTACCCAACGAATTTGAACTTCAGCCCCCTGTTCAATGCCGGCATGGCGCAAGGCCTCGGCAACGCTCAAATAAGCATCGGGCAAGGTGACATATTTGCCCACAATAGCAATTTCAGTGCTGCGGGAAGGAGACTTGATTTTTTCCACCATTTTCTTCCAATCAGACATATCCGCAGGAGGGGCATCAATACCCAGACAGTTCAGGACAATATCATCCATACCTTCTTTCTGAAGAAGAAGCGGTACTTCGTAAATGGTCTGTGCAGTAATGGCGGTGATAATTGCCTCTTTTTGAATATCACAAAGAAGAGCTAACTTTTCTTTTAATTCATTGCTTATTTCTTCATCCGCCCGGCATACTAAAATATTGGGCTGAATCCCAATTCCCCGTAATTCTTTAACTGAATGCTGGCTCGGTTTGGTCTTTACTTCCCCTGAAGCCGACAAATAAGGCAACAGGGTAACATGGACATAACAGACGTTTTCTTTACCGATATCTCCTCTTACCTGGCGTATAGCTTCCAGAAAAGGCAAAGACTCCATATCGCCAACGGTTCCGCCAATTTCAGTTATAACTATATCCGGATTGCTCTCTGTAGCTACACGGTAAATCCTGTCTTTTATTTCATTGGTTATATGGGGAATAACCTGAACCGTTGCGCCAAGATAATCACCTCTGCGCTCTTTGCTTATAACAGACCAATAAATTTTACCCGCTGTAACATTGCTGTATTTAGAAAGAGGTACATCAATAAACCTTTCATAATGGCCCAAATCAAGATCGGTTTCCGCCCCGTCATCGGTAACAAAAACTTCTCCGTGCTGATAAGGGCTCATTGTTCCGGGGTCTACATTTATATAGGGATCTAATTTCTGAATAGCGATTTTCAATCCCCTCTTTTTAAGGAGACAACCTAAAGAAGCTGCTGTTATACCTTTTCCCAGAGAACTTACTACTCCTCCGGTAACCAAAACGAATTTAGCCATCCTTTTCTACCCTTTCCTTGATCAATTAATTATTGGATTAGTTAAATAACATTACATTTTTTCAGGGGCTGAGACACCTAAAATCCTTATGGCATTTGCTAAAACTTGTTTTACAGAGATAATCAGACTTAAGCGCGCAGTTCGCAGTTGCTCATCGTCTACCAAAACTCTATGACTGTTATAAAAGGTGTGAAAGAGCGAGGCAAAATCCAGTGCATATCTGGCAATACGGTGAGGTTCGGCCATTTTAGCGGCCACGGCAATTTCCCCCGGAAAATCAGCCATTTTTTTCAATAAGTCTCTCTCTTCCTGGGAAGTCAAGAGTCTAAGCTGTTCTAAAGAGGGTTCAACGTTCAGTTCATAGCCCATTTCTTTGGCTTGTCTCATTATGCTGCACAGTCTGGCATGAGCATATTGGATATAATAAACGGGGTTATCGGCCGATTGCGATTTGGCCAAATCCAAATCAAATTCTACAGTAGAATCGGGGTCGCGCTGAATAAAGAAAAATCTGGCCGCGTCTTTGCCCACCTCATCTATTAGGTCCTCAAGGGTTATATACTGGCCTGACCGCTTGGACATCCGAACAACTTCCCCGTTCTGAATAAGCCTTACCATTTGCATTAAAATGACCTGCAAAGAGTCGGGATTAATCCCCAAAGCCTGCATAGCGCCTTTCATTCTGGCTACATGACCGTGATGGTCCGCTCCCCAAATATTTATAACCCGCTGAAAACCCCGGGAAAATTTATGGCGATGATAGGCAATGTCTGCAGCAAAATAGGTTGGAACCCCATTTTTACGAACTACCACTTCATCCTTCTCATCTCCAAACAAAGTGGATTTAAACCATAAAGCGCCTTCTTTTTCATAAATATAGCCCTTCTTTTCCAACTCCTTGATGGTGTCTTGCACATACCCGGAATCATGCAAAGATTGTTCACTAAACCATACATCGTAAACTACACCGAATTTCTCCAAAGTTTCTTTAATTCCAGCTATCTTTTCTTCCAAGGCAAAGCGCACAAGATAATCTCGTCGGGCATCTTCTTCCATGGAAACATATTTGTCTCCGTCTCTGTCTATTATTCTTTTCACAGTTGCGATTAAATCTTCTCCATGATATCCTGCCTCCGGAAAAGGCACATCGTATCCCAGCTGCTGCAGGTAGCGGGCTTCCAGGGATAAAGCAAAGTTATATATCTGATTACCCGCATCATTGATATAAAATTCACGGCATACCTCATATCCTGCCATTGCAAGAAGAGATGCCAAACTGTCGCCTAAAGCGGCCCCTCTGGCATTACCCATATGTAAAAGGCCGGTGGGATTGGCACTGACGAACTCCACCTGCACTTTTTCTCCCTGCCCAATATTTACAGCGCCATATCTTTCTTTCTGCTTCATGACTTCAGGTATAACCTCCAGCAGCCAGCCGGGATTAAGGCGAAAGTTAATAAAACCCGGTCCTGCAATTTCAGAAGAGGCAATCCAAGTGTCATCAGTGTTCAAATGTGCTATTAAGACTTTGGCAATGTCTCTGGGAGCTTTCTTTGCCTGTTTTGCTAAAACCATGGCCAAATTGGTGGCCAGATCGCCGTGTTGTCGCTCCCGAGGTTCCTCAAGCACATATTCGGGAACCTCCTTAAAATCCAGTTCGCCTGTTTCCTTTGCTTTTTTTAATGCTTCCTCCAGCCTGAAATAGATTTTTTGCTTTATGTTTTCATAAAGGCTCATTATAAAATCCTCCTTTATGTCTTAAGCACGGTTTCAATGTTTAACAACAACTTATAAAATTTTAATACATCTCTAACTAAAATACCAGGTATCTCAATTATCCCAATTGAATTAAAGTTTATAATTGGACTAAATTAAACAAGTTAAGCAGAGAAAATGTCCTTTTCTCTGCTCACTTTTTATACCGTTTCCTATTTTACGTTTCTTTACACATTAATTCAAGCCTATTGAATTAATTTGCCTCTTGGTGTATTAACGACGCGACTAATTTTAACTTCCGCACCTTCTATGGCGTCAATGTAAATCAGATACTCTTCCCCGTAAGCCGTTCCCCTGAATTCATAACAAAATGCTTCTTCATTGCCAATTTTGGAGATAACAGCCAATCTTTCTTCAATTACCTGAAAATTTTTGTCCAATTTGTTTCTGGCTTCGGTCATGGTTATTTTACTGTTTAACCGCCGATCATGATGAAAAGCATAATAGGCGTTGGCATCAAAACCGATTAACTCTCCATTGTCCATGGCAATAGTCAACCTTACTTTATCGGTATATATCCTGATGCCGTTGTCCTGGGCCACAGCTTCGACCAAAACATAGGAATCAAGATCTTCCGTAGAAGTCACAACCATATTTTTCCAGCCCAGCTTCTCCAAGGCAGCATAACCTTTCTCAACTGCCCTGGGCACATCCAGGCGACGCTCATCGATATCCCGTTGATTGCGATAGTAAGTTACTACCCCGCCTTTTTTACTGATCTCCAGGTAGACGTCTTGATAAGTAAGGTTAAAGCCTCCCAGGGGTCTATCCGAGAGTCCTGTTACTTGAGGCTGAGTATCTTTGTAACCCAGTTTAGCCAAAAAATTTCGGGCAATGTCAATTGCTTTGTTTTCATCGATTTCTCCCTCGGGCAATCCTAAAGGTTTTTCGACAAAGTGTTTGTCCAAGTCGCCTTTATAGCTTATTGGCGGGAATTTTTGCAAACTGGAATCTAATTGCTTCAATCCTCCACGGACAGAGCTTGGTGTCTGCTCCGACGCCTGTTGAGCTGCTTGCGGATCCCCTTGCTTAGAATCACCGTCTTTTTCACCGCCTTGAGCAACGGTTTGAATCAACTTGCCAATCCCCAATCTTTGTAAGAGATTGGGAGGAGCATCGACCCATTCCAAGTTTTCGGCATAATACAGATTGAAAAGATTTTGCAAGGATCTATTGACTTCAATTACTCTTTGATGCATATCATCAAAGATTTGAACTTCATTGTCATTCATATTTCTCGCGGATGCTACCTTTTGGGTCATGGATTTGCTAAATTCAGCTATTTGATTAACCAGTTTATCGACGTAACTAATACCCATCTCGTCCGCCGGTATTTGACTGAACCTGTTAACTGCAGCATCACTGCTTTTCCATATTTCCCCAAGATAAAGTACTTTTAAGGAAGGATCATTGGCAACCTTGGCTTTGGCCATACTTGTTTCCATCTCATTAATATCCGCAACCAAATCGTTTAGAGCGCGCTTATACTGGTTGTCCAAAGCAGTTTTCTGTTCCTTAAGCAAGTTGTATTCGTAAATACCCCAACCCAATGATATGCCAAAAGCTAAGAATAGGGTAATTGATAACCAGGTTAAAATCTTAATCTTGCTATGCTCTTTCATCTTCATTCCACCTAGCGTGTGAAAATATGATTGCCGATTTTCTTAATTTGAGGGCGAGACCAGATAAACTTGTTTTTGGTCTTGGCCGGGTTAAAATAAAACAATGCACCTCCGGTGGGGTCTGAACCGCTCATGGCCTCCTTGGCGGCCTTAACAGCCGTATCATCCGGAGGCATGTTTATTTGACCGTCGTCAACGGCGCTGAAAGCTTTGGGTTGATAAATAATGGCAGCTATACTGTTTGGAAACTCGGAACTCTTTAATCTGTTCATAATACAGGCCCCAATTGCCACTTGACCGATATAAGGCTCGCCGCGCCCCTCAGCATGAATACAGCGGGCAAGCAATTGAACATCGGTATTTTTAAAACCAACTTTTGTCCCTGCCGAGGTCGTGCTTTCACCGGTTAATTTTTTAAGTTCAGCAATTGTTTTCTCTCCCGCAATCCCGTCAGCTTTGAGCCCTCTGCTTTTTTGAAATCTTTTTACAGCGGCGGTTGTTGACTTTCCATATACTCCGTCAACTTTGCCGACTTGATATCCGACTTGAATCAGTTTTTTTTGCAATTCCTTGACCTCAGCTCCTTTTGAACCAGGTGATAATGAGCGATCACCTAAAGCAGCCTGGCCTGTTGTCGTTAAAGCCAGCCCCAGAAATAAACTTATGCTTAAAAGAATAACTATAAGTTTATTTCGATTCCTGTCCTTTAGGTCAAATTTCATAGTTTCACCTCACCTTAGTTTTTGTCTGTTTTATTGTGGCTTTTTGCCGCTTCCTTTATCCAACAAAAAAACCGGAAAATGAATTCCGGTTAAATATTTTCAAAATTGCAATAATAAAATTACCTAAACTGGTATCAAATAACCAAATAAAACAACCAAAATGGATCAAAACTCTGCCGAATTAAAGGTTCTGGGGAAGGGAATGACATCCCTAATATTGGCAATTCCGCTCAAATACATAAGCAAGCGCTCAAATCCCAAACCAAATCCGGCATGCTTTACTCCGCCGTATTTCCTAAGATCCAAGTACCACCAGTAGTTTTCTTCCTTCATATTGAGTTCTTTTATCCTGGCAGCCAGCACATCATAGTTATCTTCTCTTTGACTTCCCCCGATTAGCTCTCCTATCCCCGGCACAAGCAGATCCATAGCGGCAACAGTTTTTCCGTCGCTGTTCAATTTCATATAAAAAGCTTTGATATCCTTGGGATAATCAATTATAAATAAAGGTTTGCCAAACACCTTCTCTGTCAAATAACGTTCATGTTCCGTCTGGAGATCCAATCCCCATTGCACCGGATACTCAAAACTTTGATCAGCCTTTTGCAAAATCTTTATGGCTTCAGTATATGTCAAATGTTCAAAGTCGGAGGTTAGAACATTATCCAAGCGCTTTAGCAAACCTTCTTCCAAATATTTCTGGAAGAAAGCCATTTCCTGGGGGCATTGTTCCAAAGCATAATTGATCAGATATTTGATCATTTCTTCGGCCAAATTTTGATTATCTTGTAAATCGGCGAAAGCCATTTCCGGCTCCAGCATCCAAAATTCGGCTGCATGTCTGGCTGTGTTAGACTTCTCCGCTCGGAAAGTCGGTCCGAAGGTGTAAACATTTTTGAAAGCCAAACAAAAGCTTTCGACATTTAATTGCCCACTTACTGTCAAAT
>JAAYII010000105.1 GCA_012523535.1 Peptococcaceae bacterium | reverse complement strand
GTATGATCCATATAAAATTGATAGATGGGATGTATCTACAGATGGAGGTTTAACATGGCAATTTGTTCCAGGTTCTCCTAACAAAACAACCCTTACTGTCGTAATCCCAGATAATGATAATACGATTTATAGGGTAGTATTTAAGTGGTAGTATTTGAGAGGTAGAATTGAATTAATTGATAGTTACTTTATCCTGTATATGATCTCTAATCTTCGGCGGGAACTGTTCTTTGAAACAGTCCCGCCAAAGATAAAGAAATCCTACCCGCCTAAGGAGGGTCGCGTATGAGGAGAAAAAATATATAACCATTTTAATACTGGCCGTCTTTCTGGCTGCCTTCCTTTGGCCGGGGATGGCCCTGGGAGCTACAGGTTACGAGAATCGCGGAGAGAGCAGCGGGCTGGTTATTACATCGCTACCGGCGGAAAATCCGGAAGATGCAGATACGGGGAACTTAAACCCGGGTGACATTAAGAAATCCAGTTTGCAGTTAAAAAATAACGGTACATCATCCTTTACCGTATATATCCGGACAGTGATTACGGAGGAAAAACCTAAGGATAGATTATCTAAGGCCCTAAGGTTGACCATAATAGAAGGTGGGAATAATAATCCCATCACAAATGCCAGCTTTAGTGATGCTGCAGGGCAAGGAAATATAAGCCTCGGGACTATGGCACCCGGTTCCTCTAAAACTTTGAACTTCACAGTTGAGCTGCCCAAGGGAACAGATAACGAGTACCAGGGTTCCTCCTTAAGTGCGAAGTGGGTCTTCACTACAGTGAGTGGCGGAGGCGGAGATTATGGAGGGTCGCCACCGCCGGAATATCCACCGGAAGAAATTGAGGTTCCACCCGACGATGAGCCTCTGACTCCTGAGGAGCCAGGAGAAGAGGAACCTGAAGAAGAGATTAACGTTCCTACGGAAGAAGAACCCAAAATGCCGGGAACCGGTGTCGGAAGTTCACTTCCCTACTATGCGGCAGGTTCAGCTGTAGTCCTGGCGGGGTTGCTGCTCAGCAAGAGAAAGAAGAAATAAGCTCCTGGACGGCTCCATAAAATAACAAACAAAGCCGGGGATTCCCCGGCTTGATTTTTGCTTCGGACAAGGGAGGCGGCATATGCGGCGCAAACTATTGGCATTGTTAATAATCGTCATAGGCATTGGCATAGTGTGCTATCCAACGGCCAGAGACCTGTATTATAATTACCAGCAAAAAAAGATTATGGAAGCCTGGCTGGCCGGTCTGGAGCAGCTTGAGAGGGAGCCCGTGGAGCCGGTTCAGGAAAGTGAAGAGGAACCGGCCAAAGCCGTACTTGATTTAAGCAAAGAAATGGAAGGGCTGCTCATAATAGAGAAGATTAACTTGAGAGTCCCCATATTGCCGGGGGTGAATAAAAGAAACCTGGATTTGGCGGTGGCCAGCTTGGAAAATACCGCCAAGGCCGGGGAAGTGGGCAATTATGTAATAGCCGGCCACAACAGCCGAACTTATGGGCTGCTCTTTAACAGGTTGGACGAGCTGGATATCGGGGACCGCATTGTGGTCCAAACCAAAGATCAGGAATATGTCTACTATGTTATCGAGACCATGATCGTCCAAGAGGATGATGTGCATGTTTTAAGGCCCGACGGGGAAAGAAGGCTGATTACCCTGGTAACCTGTGATTACAGCACCAAACCTTATCGCCGCTTGATTGTTAAAGGGGAAATGACAGCTTAACTGTTTAACCGGGAACCTGATATCGAGAAACCCTCGTGAGAAACCTTTCGTATGGAAACGGCTTGTCCCAAATTCGCAAACGTTTGCGATTTTGGGACAAGCTGTTGGTCAGCCAAGGTCAGCCAAGGATTTCGCAGAAGGTTTCAACGGCGGTGCGGGCCTGCTCATAATTTGTTGTCTGCTTGTCCCCTTCCAGCAAGAGGCTGGGGATGCCTTCCTTGTCCAGCATGGATTTCAAAGGGACGTAGTCGAACTCTTCCGGATCGCAGAATTTGGTCTGGACAAAAATGACACCCTGGGCCTCGCTCTGTTTGACCAGATCGATTAGCATCTGCCCCCGCTGTTTGCCGGGGTCGAAAAGCACGGGGCAGCCTTCAATTTGTCCTATCTGCTCCGCCAGGCCCACTATGGGATCGGCAGTGAGGGGCACGTCGAAGCGGAAGCGCAGAGAACCTTGAGTAAGTTGATCGTCAACCACGGCGATTTGGCAATCGTCAAATATTTTTATCAAGCCGCTGTAGTCTGCCGTGATGCCGCTTATTACCACCTTGGGTCCTTGATGTTTGCTTTCGGGCGCCTGTTCCAAGAGGTCGGCCAGTTCCCGAACTTTGGCCGTATGGCTTGCGGCATCCATAAAATAGCTGCTTTTCACCACAGCGTTGCGGTCAGCAAAGGAAATGAGCTCCGGATGTTTGCCGGCGGCCGCCAAGAACCGGCGCATGACGCCGCGCTGTTCGTTATAGGTTTTAATTGCCACGGCGATGGCCCGGTCGGTGATCGGCGTCTCGGCTAATTTTTCCAGTTGTTTTTTTATTTTGCGGTACTGGGAGACGGTAAATTCAAGACCTGCTTGCATTTTCCGGTTCTGGGCATGGGCCACGTTGATAACCGGAACTTTTTTCACCCCGTAACGCCAGTTGGCTTCCATCCCTTTCAGGCTGTCGCAAAGAATGGGGATCATCACGGCTGTCAGCCTGTCAAATTCGCCTTTGATGCCCAGTTCCAAGGTGGTTTGCAAGATGGAACAAATGAAAGAAGGGAAATACCGCTTGGCTTCGGACACCTGGATTTCGGCTCCCCAGAGGCCGAAGGGTACCATGCCGGCGGCTGCCACAAGCTCTTCCGGGCAGTAATAGGGCAGGCAACCCACAACTTTTTTGCCGGCGGCCAAATATTGCTCCAGCTGCTGCTTGGGGTGGGTGCTGATAAAGCGAAGTTCATCTAAAATCTTTTCCATCTTATTCACGGTTTTGCTCCTCCTTTTGCCGCTTGTTGGCAGCCATGATTTCCACCAGTCCCTGGACCCGGGTCAGGTATTGGGCCTCGGAAAAAGCCCGCGGGTCGGATTGGTCCCCGTCAAACATCACGGTGGGAATGCCGGCCTGTTCCCGCCACTGGCGTTCCAGTTCGTACAAGTTGCCGCTCCAT
>JAAYII010000104.1 GCA_012523535.1 Peptococcaceae bacterium | reverse complement strand
TCCCAGTTTATACCTATCCTCAATTCTTGGGCCAATTAATGTCCAAAAAAAGAGGGATTTGTATTGCCGGTACCCATGGGAAGACTACTACAACCGCTATGGTGGGCAAAATACTGCTCAGTTCGGGCTATGACCCAACAGTTGTCGTCGGCAGTGATGTTCCTTGTATTGGCGGTAATGCCCATGTGGGCCAGGGAGAATTTTTTTTGGCCGAATCCTGTGAATACCGCAGGCATTTTTTAAATTACTCCCCTGAACATTTAATTATAACCAACATAGAACTCGATCATCCGGACTATTTTAAAGATCTGGAGGATGTTCTCTGCGCTTTTAACGAGCTGGCAGCAAAGCTTCACGAACATGGCAACCTGGTAATCTGGCAAGAGGATCCTAACAGGGAAAAAATCAAGACCAAAGCCAGAATAACAACCTTTGGTTTCACCTCAGCAGCTGACGTCCGGGCTGAAAAGGTTGTCTATAACGATTCGGGCACTACCTTTGATGTCATCATAGAGGATAAAAACGCGGGGAACCTGTCCCTGGCTGTATCGGGCAAACATAATATCCTTAACGCCTTGGCGGCCATAGGGCTAACTTATAGACTTGGCTTGCCTGAAGAAAGTATTATCCAAGCTCTTAAAGGTTTTAACGGAACAAAAAGAAGATTTGAACTTTTAGGAACCCATAACGGAGCCATAATATATGACGATTATGCCCATCATCCGACGGAGATCCAAACCACACTGGAAGGAGCAAGACGTTCTTATCCCGGAAGAAGGATCCGGGCTGTATTTCAACCCCATACTTATAGCCGGACAGAAAAACTTCTGTATGAATTTTCCGAGGCCTTTGCCGAAGCGGACGAAGTTGTCTTAGCCGAAATATTTTCTTCCGCCCGGGAAAAAAAATCCGGTCACGATTCCATATCTTCCGCCAAATTGGCTGAATTGATAAATAAAAAGGGTATTAAAACAAGATATTTTCCAACGCTGGAAGAAATAAGCTCCTATCTCAATGCCACCCTTAAAGAAGATGACCTGGTAATAACCTTGGGCGCCGGGGATGTTTACAAAGTTGGACTTATCTTGGTATCTTGACGGTTAAAGAAGCTATGCCGGCTTTATGTTGTTGCCGGCTTAATGCTATTGCTAGAGAAAATTAAAATATACACTTTAATCTGATATATTTAGTAGGATATAATAAAAATATACATACCGATAATTTTTGCAATAATATTGAGGATAAAGATGAAAAATAGAATTATAGTTTTTTTACTCTCCGCTCTTCTATTGGCTGCCGGCTGTTCCGGTACCGTCAGTAACCAAACTGTTCCCGAATCTAAAACAAAACCTCAATGTAATAATCCATTGGAAGGAATCTCCATGGCCGACGTAGAGCCCGATATTTTTACTCTACAATTGGGAATTGCAGTTCAAGGGACTGTGGATTACCATAATTTTGACAGCGTTGCTGTCCTGGTCAATAAACAAAATAAGCTTGCGGATGATTATGTCCCGGCTGATTTGGTGGAAACTGATATCCCATTTCCTTCCTATGTCGCTAGGGAACAAAGACTTATGCGCAAGGAAGCGGCCCAAAATTTGGCTAGCCTGTTTGCCGAGGCCAAGAAGAACGGTCTTATTCTCTATGGCCTTTCCGGCTATCGTTCCTACCAAACCCAAAAGGCTATCTTCAATAACAACGTGCGCAAATATGGAGATGAAACTAAAGCCAACCGGATCAGCGCCAGACCGGGGGAGAGCGAACATCAAACCGGCTTGGCAATGGATGTTACCTCTCAATCCGTGGCTTACAGTCTGGTGACCGATTTCGCCAATACGGCAGAATACGCCTGGCTAAAGGACAATGCTCATCATTTTGGTTTTGTTATCCGTTATCCCCAGGAAAAAGAAATAATAACCGGTTATATGTTTGAGCCTTGGCATCTGCGTTATGTAGGTAAGGATCTGGCCACAATCCTATATGAAAAAAACATAACTTATGAAGAATATCTGTTTTTCCCTATATAATTCTCCAATTACTGTTAATATATTTAATGAAATTTAATAAAACTGTTTCCTGTTTTGCGATCTGATGTAACTATTGAATAGGGGTATAGAATGATCTCGAATAAAAAACCCGACACATATTTGCTGTCGGGTTTTTCCCTGCTTAAGACGAGAACCTTTTTTCGATTTGGTTTTTTATGTCTTCCCAGCTGTAACAACGTACTACCCCTTCAGGAAGTTTTCCCTGATTATAGGGAGCATCCAACAAAAGTACCGCAATATTCAACGCCGCAATCTCCAGGGCATTGGAGATAAAGTCATCGACAAATACATCGATAAGATGTTCTTTGACGGCAAAGGTCTTACTGGCTCCCCCGGCAAACACTACTTCATTGTAAGGAACGTTGTTTTTGTGAAGCCATTCCATGGTTATTTTCTCTTCTAAACCCTTTTTTCTGGCTGTGACGATGATAATTTCATGCCCTGCTTTAAGCCAATGATTAATTGTCTCCAAGGCGCCATCCATGACTTTAGGCGCAGAGAACAAGTATTCAACATTTTGATCAAAAAAAGAATCTAGATCCGCCCAGTCAACATTATAGACTTTGGAGATGTCGCAGTCGTCAATTTTTATGATATCTTTTCCATAATACTTATTAAGCTCTTCTCTAAATACCGGAAAACTGTCGGCTATTACACCGTCAATATCTAATCCAATTTTTAACGCCAATTAAAACCAGCCTTTCAATATTTTTGACATTTAAAAAAATGTTATAGATAAAATTTAGAGGTTTTAAACAAAAACTAAACAGGTATTTTTTTATTTGAGGTTATAGTGAAGTTTTTAAAAACTAAATTCACATTATCCACACTTTTATCCACATTTTTTAAATTTCCTATCCGCTTATATCACCATTCCTGAGAATAAGCCTAAATTTTTATTAATTGCTTTTTTAAACTTTTTCGGCAAATTATTAACTTTTTGACAGTTATTTTATTAATTATTTAATTTTATGCAATAGTTCTTTTTTATTTTTCTTATATTTATAAATTTAGCTATTATTTGACATTTGTTGCAACAATTCCCTACTTTTTTTAATGGCCTCCCTAACGGCTTCAGGAGCTGGTCCTCCGGGAATATTTCTTGCTTGGATACATCTTTCCAGGGAAATGGCTTGATAAACGTCCTGTTCAAAAACGGGCGAAGCATTTTTTAATTCCTCCAGGGTCAAGTCCTGT
>JAAYII010000103.1 GCA_012523535.1 Peptococcaceae bacterium | reverse complement strand
TTAACTTTAACCAACAATACTCCATTAATTTTTATCATTCTTTAAAGCCGAAAGATATAATGAATCTATTGTATTCCTTATTTCATTAACTACTTTTTCATTATCATATTGTCTATGAGCTTCTTGATAGGCTTAAGGCCAAGGGTGTTGAAATCTTGGATGTTTTATTGCATGTAGGTTTGGGAACATTCAGGCCGGTAAAATGCGAAAATATTGCTGAACATAAAATGCATGCCGAGTACTTCAAACTTGAGCAGAATACTGCGGACAGAATTAACCTGGCCAAAAAAGAAGGAAGAAGAATTGTAGCCGTAGGTACCACGGTAGTCAGGACTTTGGAAGCAGCGGCCGACTTGGCTTCAAAGCAGTCTCGGCAGGAATTGGCTGCCTGCGAGGGTTGGACGGATATTTTTATTTATCCGGGCTACAAGTTCAAAGTAGTGGATTCCTTAATAACCAATTTTCATTTTCCGCGTTCCACTCTAATAATGCTGGTATGTGCCTTGGCCGGCAGGGAACTTATTCTAAAAGCATATGAAATAGCGGTAAAAGAACGCTATAGGTTCTTTAGTTTTGGTGATGCCATGTTTATAGAGTAGTTTTGGAGGAGTGTTTATTTTGGCAGCCGTTACTTTGGAAATATTGAAGAAAGATTCCAGGAGCAAAGCGCGTTTGGGAAAACTTCATACTCCCCATGGAATTGTGGAGACACCTGTTTTTATGCCGGTAGGGACCCAAGCTACCGTAAAAACCATGACCCCGGAGGAATTAAAGCAAATTGGGGCAAAAATAATTTTAAGCAACACCTATCATTTGTTTTTAAGACCGGGCTATAATTTGATTGCCAGAGCGGGAGGACTTCACAAGTTTATGAACTGGGACGGAACAATCCTTACGGACAGCGGGGGATTCCAGGTGTTCAGCCTGGGAGATTTGCGACAGATTACCGAGGAGGGGGTGGAGTTCCGCTCTCATTTGGACGGATCCAAGCAGTTCTTAAGTCCGGAGAAATCAATGGAGGTCCAAATGGCATTGGGATCGGATATTGTAATGGCCTTTGATGAATGTACCCCTTATCCCGCTGATTATGAATACACTAAACAATCAGCAGAACGTACGGTGCGTTGGGCCAGACGGTGCAAGGAGGCAATGACTTCTACGGACAAGCAAGCTTTATTCGGAATTATTCAGGGAGGGATGTTTAAGGACCTTCGCCTGCAAAACGCGGCCGCAATCACAGAACTCGATTTCCCAGGATATGCCATTGGAGGCTTAAGCGTAGGGGAACCTAAAGAACTTATGTATGAAATGCTGGATTACACCGTATCTGCAATGCCGGAAGATAAGCCCAGATATTTGATGGGAGTAGGTTCACCGGATTGTTTGATCGAAGGAGTGATGCGCGGTGTAGATATGTTTGACTGCGTTCTTCCCACTCGTATTGCCAGGAATGGAACAGCGTTCACCAAGTATGGCAAAGTGGTAATTCGTAATGCCAACTATGCCGAGGATTTTACTCCTCTTGATCCCAGTTGCGATTGCTACACATGTAAAAACTATTCTCGAGCCTATATCCGGCATTTGTTTAAGGCTAACGAAATATTGGGATTACGGTTAATGACAATTCATAACTTACACTTTCTATTAAACCTTATGGCGGAATTAAGACAAGCAATTAAGGAGGAAAGGTTGCCTGAGTTTCGCCGAGAGTTTTTTACATATTTTGGTTATGAATTGTAAATAATTATTGCTGGAAAGCCGTTCTTCTAAAAGTTTTTGTGATTAATTGCTGCAATAATGATTTGAAGATGGTATAATCAACCAAGATAAGCCAAATTAAAAATATTTTAATTTATGGTAAAATGTTCATTATGATTCACTATTTTAAGGAGGTCAAATTTTAATGGAGCAGTTTTCATCATTGATATTGCCTCTTGTATTATTTGTGGCTATTCTTTATTTCTTAATGATCAGACCGCAAAGCAAGCAACAGAAAGAACGCAGGTTGATGTTGGCAAGTCTTAGAACCAGGGACAAAGTAATTACAATTGGCGGACTCCATGGCACAATTATCAAAGTTAAGGAAGACACTGTAATTCTGCGAATTGCGCAAAACGTGGAAGTTGAATTTGAGAAATCAGCTATTCAAACCATAACCAATAGGAACTACAAAGATAGCGCGCCTGTTGCGGTAAAAGAAAAGAAAGCCACCAAGAAAGCTGAACCGGTTGAGGAAGAGGAAATAAAGGAAAATTCCCAAGATGAAAATGCCAACCAAAATGTGGGAGAAAATGCTGACAATAATGTGCATGAAGAAAACGAAGATAACAAAGAAGACAATGAAAAATAATTAACTTGTTAGGTGTTAAACTATACAATTTTGGTTAACAACTGTTTTACAATTAAGGCTGTTTTGTTTTAAGCAAGTGTGTACAAGCACTTGCTTAAAATTTCGAACAAGTATACCACATTGACACTCTAAGAGTTATAGAGATATAATGTTTTTTGTATGGGCAAGTCCCATTAGAGTTAATTAGGAGGAACTAGAATGAGGGCCAAAAATATAACAAAACTTGTCGTCGCCGTAATCGTTGTCGCTGCTGCAGTTTTTTTGTCCATTGCACCTCTTACCGATCCTAACAATGGAATTCCTTTAGGTCTGGACTTATAGGGCGGAGTGCACTTGGTACTGCAGGCTGAGCCTGGCAAAGATGGTAAAGCCGTTACCAGAGATGATATGGATAAGGCCAGAGCCATTATAGAACAACGCGTTAATGGCTTGGGGGTATCTGAACCATATATTCAGGTTGATTATAATAGGAATAGAGTTATTGTGGAACTAGCCGGGGTTGATGATCCCGAAAAAGCTGTGGAGACTTTGAAAACTACGGCTAAACTTACTTTTAGAAACGATCAGGGCGAAATCCAAATGGACGGTTCGGAGCTAAAAGATGCCAAAGCTGCGGTCGACACCTCCAGAGGTAGTGCCGAGTATGTAGTGCATATTTCTTTGACTACTGAAGGAGCAAAAAAGTTTGCCGATATCACAACAGACTATTTGGGTAAGAATATTGGAATTTATCTGGACGAAGAAATGATTCAAAATCCGAAGGTTAATGAGCCTATTACTAACGGCGAAGGGCAGATCACTGGCTATTCTTCTTTGGAAGAAGCTGCCCGCTATGCAGTTATGCTTAGATCCGGTGCTCTTCCGGTCAGCATGAGTGTGGCTGAGAAACGCCAGGTGGGAGCTCTCCTGGGAGAAGATTCTTTAAATCGCAGTTTGAATGCTTGTATGTACGCTATATTATTAATCTTTTTATTTATGTTGATTTTCTATAGGCTGCCTGGAATCGTAGCGGTTTTTTCTTTGATATGTTTCAGTTTAATTGTGT